>NZ_DAWDUX010000011.1:0-20565 GCF_052346665.1 Collinsella sp. | reverse complement strand
CGCATGTGCTCTCGGCCGAGCGCCGTGAGGAGGTCATCCGCGCTGGTATCGCTCGTGTCGAGGACGAGCTCGGCGTGCGTGTGGACACGCCCACGAAAATCTTCGATGAGGTTGTGAACCTCTGCGAGTGGCCCACGGTTCTGGTTGGCCATTTCGACGAGGAGTTCCTCGCCGTGCCCTCCGAGATCATCTGCGAGTCTATGCTCTCCAACCAGCGTTATTTCCCCACCTACGATGCGGAGGGTAAGCTCACCCGCGCTTTTGTGGTCGTCTCGAATGCCGATCCGGCCGTGAGTGAAACGGTTGTCGACGGCAACGAGCGTGTGGTGCGCGCCCGTCTGTACGATGCAAAGTTCTTCTACGACGAGGACCTCAAAATCGATCTTGAGGAGTTCCGTGCTCGCCTGGCAAACGTTGGTTTCCAAAAGAAGCTCGGTACGGTCCTGCAAAAGTCCGACCGTATGGAGGACCTGGCGCTCGCCATCGCCAACGAGGCGCATTTGGGCGCGCATGCCGCCTCCGATGCCCAGCGTGCCGCTCATCTCGCTAAAGCCGACCTGGTCTCCTCGGCTGTTGTCGAGTTCACGAGCCAGCAGGGCGTGATGGGCGGGTACTACGCCACCGCCGCGGGTGAGGAGCCTGCTGTCGCCGCTGCGATTCGCGATCATTACCGTCCGCGTTTTGCCGGAGACGAGCTGCCCGAAGGTATCGCCGGATGCGTTGTCGCCGTGGCCGACAAGCTCGACACCATCGCGGGCATGTTCGCCATTGGCGAACCGCCCACCGGCTCCAAGGACCCCTTCGCGCTTCGTCGTTCCGCAATCGGCGTGCTGAACATCCTTCGTGATCGTTTGGGCTGCGGCTACGAGGCGATTGTCGAAGCTGCGCTCGATGGGTACTTGGAGCAGGGACTTGCATTCGACAAGGACGAGGTGGAAGCTTCCGTGTGCGCCTTCATTAAGGGTCGCATGGAGCAGATGGTCCGCGATGAGAAGGTCTCCGCCGATACCGTCGCCGCCGTTTCCGCTGGCAGCGTCACTGTGCCTGCGCAGTACTTCCAGCTCGCCCACGCCCTTGAGGACGCCCGTGCCAACGATCGCGAGGCGTTTGACAACCTCGCCACCGCCTATGCCCGCGCCGCCCATCTTGCCGATGCCGTGCTTGGCAGCGAGGTCGATTCCGCGCTGATGGGCGATGCTGAGAGAGTCTTGCTCGAGGCCACGGATGCCGCCCAGGCCAACGTCGATGTGGCACGGTCCGCCAAGGACTTCACTGCGGTAATCGCCGCTCTTGCGGCCCTGCGCGAGCCTATCGATGCGTTCTTCGACGAAGTTATGGTCATGGATGAGGATGAGGCCTTGCGTGCAAACCGCCTGCGCCTCCTCAACCGCTTTGAATCGGTCTTCGCCGGCATCGCCAACATCGGCGAGATGGCCCGCAAGTAGCGATTTGCTGGGTCTGATCCCGTCGCTCCGCCCTCGTACCTATCATTCCGTGCTCAAACAGCACTTGCGCGAACTGCGCGCGGAACGATAGGTGCGAGGGCGGAGCTCTGGCAATTCACTCTCAATCAATTGCGATTTGATGTGATGATTGAGGTGAAGCCTTTTCGATATCCCTCCCGGTCCGGGGCTTACCATCCCGCGCGCAGTTCCGCACGAGCCGAAGGGTCCTGTGGACCCTTCGTGCGAGCCAGGACTGTTCGAGCACGGGATGATTTGCCCCGGACCGGGAGGGGCGTAGTTCTTTTGGTGGACTTTTGTCCTGCCGTTGCAAGCCCGTTACAATAAAACGGGATGCGCCGGACCTCTCGAACCGACGTTGGTTATTTAGACCAGTACGATGGGTGCGCCCCATCGTTTTTGTATGAAGCTCAAACGAAAGGAAACAATTCGCTTATGGCAAACAACAAGAAGACCTCTTCTGCCGCGCTCAAGGTCATTCCCCTGGGCGGCCTTGACGGTATTGGCAAGAACATGACCGCCTTCGAGTGCGGTGAGGACATGGTTCTTATCGACGCGGGCCTCATGTTCCCCGACGATAATCAGCCCGGTATCGACCTGGTCCTGCCCGACTACACCTATGTACTCGAGAACGAGCACAAGCTGCGCGGCATTATCGTCACGCACGGCCACGAGGACCATACCGGTGCCCTGCCGTATCTTCTCCAGGACCTCAACACCAAGGTCCCCATCTTCTCGAGCAAGCTGACGCTCGGCTTCATCGAGGGAAAGCTCTCCGAGTTTCGCATCCGCGCGCCCAAGTTCCGTGAGGTCAAGGGCGGCAGCCATGTCAACCTCGGCTGTTTCTCGATCGAGTTCTTCTCAACGACGCACTCCATTCCCGGCGCGCTCGGCGTGTTTCTCAAGACGCCGGCGGGCACCGTGGTGCATACGGGAGACTTCAAGCTCGACCAGACGCCCATCGACGGTGTGACGCCCGACTATGGCGCCATCGCCCGCTTTGGTAAGCAGGGCGTCGATCTGTTGCTGTCCGACTCCACCAACGCCACGGTCCCTGGTTTCACCAAATCCGAGGCGGAGGTCGGTCCCTCGCTGCTGCATATCATCAAGAACGCCAAGGGACGTGTGTTCGTCGCGTCCTTCTCGAGCCATATCCATCGTCTGCAGCAGATTTGCAACGCCGCCAAGAAGTGCAACCGCAAGATCGTGGTCACGGGTCGCTCCATGCTCACGAACACGCGTGTCGCCCGTGAGCTCGGGTACCTAAACGTTGACGAGCACGACCTTGTCGATGCTTTCGACATCAATGGTCTGCCCGAGGATAAGATCGTGGTCATGTGCACCGGCTCCCAGGGCGAGCCGCTCTCGGCGCTTTCCCGCATGGCCAACGGCGAGCACAAGACGCTCTCCATCCATGAGGGCGATACGGTGATCATCTCCGCAACGCCTGTCCCCGGCAATGAGAAGGCCGTTCAACAGGTCGTCAACAGCCTGGCCAAGCTCGGTTGCGACGTGTACGACAAGAGCCGTGCGCTGGTGCACGTCTCGGGCCATGCGAGCCAGGAGGAGCTCAAGCTCATGCTGGCCCTCACCAAGCCCACCTTCTTCATGCCCGTGCACGGTGAGGCCGTGCACCTGCGCGCGCACGCCGCCCTCGGCCAGAAGATGGGCATTCCGTCCAAGAACATCTTCGTCGTCGATAACGGCGATACGCTCGAGATGCGCGATGGCCGCGTCAAGCGCGGGCGCGCCGTCGAGTCCGGCGTCGTGTACGTCGATGGACTCCGCATTGGCGACACCGATCCCATCGTGCTGCGCGACCGTCAGAAACTGGCAAGCGATGGCATGGTCACCGTCGTCGCCATGCTCGATATGAAGCGCAAGAAGATCGGCGATCTCGAGTTCTCTGGACGCGGTGTCTCGTTCCCCATCGATGACCAGTTCTCCGCCGACGCCTCCGCCGCCATCCAGCGCGCGATCGAGAAGGGTTCGTTCAACTTCTCCAGTTCGGGTACGGATGCCATCCGCAAGGCTGTCCGCGACGCGTTATCCAATTTCATCTGGAACAACAATCGCACGCGGCCGATGATCATTCCGGTCGTCATGGAGGTGTAGGTTGCCTCGCGCAAACGCAGCCACGAACAAAAAGGGAGGTGCCGCGGGCAAGCGCGCCGGTGCCAAGCAACCGTCGCGCAACCTTCGCGCGAATGGTTCGAAGGCGGCCGTGCAAGAGCCCGCCTTCGAGCCGTTGATGGATTCATCCGTCGGCCGCGATATCACGGGGATCGTGCTCGCGGTCGTCGCCGTCGTATCCTTCATCGCCGTCGTCTCGCCCTCTTCGGCACCCGTCTCGCACGCAATAGCCAGTTTTTACCACCTCGGTTTCGGCCTTGGTGCCTATGTGCTGCCGTTTGTACTCCTCATGTTCGCCGGCGGTCTATTCTTGCGTGAGAAGACCCCGCTGAATGTGCGCACGCTCGCCGGCGGCGGGCTTATGTTCGTCTGTGTGCTTTCCATGCTTTCGCTTATGGTTCCTGGAACCGATTACGCAACCGCCGGCATGTTCGAGACCGCCGCGCTTATTACGTCCGGTGGCTATCTAGGTGCATTCATCGCCAGCGCGCTTCAAGCCGCGCTCGGCAAGACGATCTCGATGGTGGTCCTGGTCGGCCTCGTCATCGTCGGCCTTGTGATAATTGGGTTCTCCGTGAGTTCCTTTTTCGAGATGGCCGCAGACCGTGCGCGGAGACTCGCCGAGCGCCGTCGTGTGGATGTGAATGACATGCCGTGGGGCGAGGACGCCGAGCACGCCCAGGCCCAGCGTCGCATGCCTTCCTCCCGCGGTGGTGCTGCAGCCGATCAACAAACGATTTTCGATGATCTCGATACTGCCGAGACCACGTTCTTGGGCGCGCGCGAGACGAGTGTGCTTCGCCCGCCCGTCGATGACGAGGTTGATGAAGACCCCTTCGTCGATGTGAGTGAGCAGGTCGCCGCAGAGCAGGCCAAAACGACGCTCATTCCCGTTCGTGACACGTTCATCGATGAGAAGCGGGACTGCGAACCGGACGCCGCAGCCGATGATGCCTCCGACGCCGTCGATCCCGAAATTCCGCCGTTCGATGCGGCGGATACTCCGAAGGGGCCGGCAATTCCCGAGTTCCTCAGGAACGCCAACGCTTCTGCTGACAGCCCAAAGCAGGCCGCCATGTCTTCCGTGCGTGACGCCTCGGACGATACCGCCACGGCAGAGGGAGAGTTGCAGCTGCCTCCGCTCAGCATGCTGCGCCATAATCCTCATTCCGCATCTTCCGCTTCGTCTGAGGGGGAACTTGAGCAGACTGCCAACTCCCTGCAGTCCACCCTCAACGAGTTCGGCCTTCATTCCCGCGTTGTCGGTTGGATATCGGGTCCTACTGTCACCACCTTCAAGGTGCAGCCCGGTGAGGGAGAACGCGTGAGCCGTATCTCCAATCTCGAGGACGATATCGCGCTGTCGCTCGCCGCCCAATCGGTCCGCATCTTCGCCCCGATTCCCGGCACCTCGCTCGTGGGCATCGAAATTCCCAACGCGAAACGGCAAAACGTCAACCTCGGCGACGTACTGCCTTACGTCCAGGGTGGTCCGCTCGAGCTCGCGATCGGTAGAGATGCCGAGGGCCAGCCCATCGTGGCCGACCTCGCCAAGATGCCCCATCTGCTCATCGCGGGTACCACGGGCTCTGGTAAGTCCGTGATGATCAACTCCATTATCATGGCCCTGCTCATGCGTAGCTTGCCCGAGGATGTGCGCCTGATCATGGTCGATCCTAAGCGCGTGGAGCTATCCGGTTACAATGGGTTGCCGCACCTGTATGTTCCCGTCGTGACGGAGCCCAAGCAGGCGGCGAGCGCCCTGCAGTGGGCGGTGTCCGAAATGGAGCGGCGCCTCAAGGTGTTTGAGCGCCTGGGGGTCCGCAAGATCTCGACGTTCAATGAGAAGCAAGCGGCGGGAGCATTCGAGCATTACGACAATCCGCCTGCCAAGATGCCTTATCTCGTCATCATCATCGACGAGCTATCCGATCTCATGATGGTGGCTGGCAAGGACGTCGAGGCTTCGATTGTCCGCATCGCCCAGCTCGGACGCGCGGCGGGTATCCACCTCATCGTCGCCACGCAGCGCCCCAGCTCCAACGTCGTGACGGGCCTCATCAAGGCGAACATCACGAATCGCATCGCGTTCAATGTCGCGACGGGAATCGACAGTCGCGTCATCATCGACCAGATGGGTGCCGAAAAGCTCACCGGTTACGGCGACATGTTGTTCTCCAAGGTTGATTGGGGCAAGCCCAAGCGTATCCAAGGCTGCTTCGTATCGGACGATGAGATCAACAGTGTCGTCGAATTCGTCAAGGAGCAGGGCGCGCCCGACTATCACGAGGAGATCCTCTCTGCAGTCGCCCCGGCGACGATGTCCGGCGGCGGGGGAGGATTTTATAACGAGGCCCCGAGCGAAGATGACCCCCTGCTATGGGATGCGGCACAGATCGTCGTCGAGACTCAGCTCGGCTCGACCTCCGGTCTGCAGCGTCGTCTCAAAGTAGGTTATGCCCGTGCTGGGCGCATCATGGATATGCTTGAAGAGAAGGGCATCGTCGGACCACCCGATGGGTCTAAGCCGCGCGAGGTCCTTTACGACGAGGAGGGGCTTGCGGCTCTTCGCGCCGTCGAGGAACCCTTGAGCGAAGATGAGATTTTTGGAGGGATGTAAATGAGCCGTCATTTCGGCGACATGCTTCTAGAGCGCCGTCGTCAGATGGGCGCCTCAATCCAGCAGGTCTCCAATATCGTAAAAATTCGTCCGCAGATCATAGAGTACTTCGAAACGGAGAATTTCGCCGCCATGCCCCCGCGCGGGTATGCCCAGGGGATGATCTCGAGCTATGCCCGTTATCTCGGCCTCAACCCGCGTGACGTCATCGAGGCGTATTTCGATGCGCTTCAT
Source organism: Collinsella sp. (assembly GCF_052346665.1). Taxonomy (NCBI): domain Bacteria; kingdom Bacillati; phylum Actinomycetota; class Coriobacteriia; order Coriobacteriales; family Coriobacteriaceae; genus Collinsella; species Collinsella sp. The sequence goes on along the minus strand of NZ_DAWDUX010000011.1, from coordinate 14,115 downwards.
GAGTATGAGCACGGTGGTGGGAGCGTGGGACGTTTCCAGGATGCCGCCGCAGATGCCAGCCCGCGTAGCTCGAACGCATCGGGCAGGTATATGATGGTCAACTCGACGACGACATCGCGTTTTGCACAGCGACCGCCGCAAGCGGGGTATGTGTCCGAGGCCAATTCATCGCATGAACCCCTGTCCTCTTCACGGTTGCGACCGGCCACCAGCCGCCGTCCCTCACCGGATAGGGGATATGACCCCTCGCTTCGTTCTCGCACGAATGGAAGGGAGGGTGCCTACGGGCCCGGAGTCCGTTCGTCCGATGAGATGGAACCGCGTGGCGGTCGCCGCCCGCGATATGCCGGCGACCCGCGCGATCCGCGCAGGGCGGCATATGGTCAGCAACGCAATCGTTCCGATTCGTATGGCGATCCCCGTCGAGGGAATGGGGCGCGTGGGGGCGGAAGGCCTCCGCGTTCCGGTGGCGCTCCGCACCGCGCCCCCCAGCCTTCATTCGATCCACGCATCCTCTTGGCTGCTGGTACCATCCTGCTGGTCTTGATCGTTCTTTGCGTGACTCTTCTCCTACGTGGGTGCACGCCCAAGGAAGATGCGAAGGCGGGTTCGAGTGCGCCGAGCACCTCCCAGGTCGATACGGGTCAAGACGACGGCACTGAGGACACGTCCTCTTCTGATTCCAAGGCGGGCGCCTCTCAGGACTCAGAAGGCGGCGACATGACAGATGGCAAAGATTCCGCGAGTAGCGAGCCCACGGAGACGGTCGTGAAGGTCGCGCTCAAGGAAAAGGGCACGGTTGCCTGGGTCGAAGTCAAGCTCGATGGTAAGATCGTCCTCGGCAAGCAGGTCGTTGGCCCCTTTGAGCAGGAGTTCACCGTATCCAGCCAGATCGACATCACCACGAATTCCCCGAGTGACGTTGCCGTTTACAAGAACGGGGAGAAAGTCCGCTACGATACCAAGGTGTCCGGTGTCGGGAAGGTGTCCATCACCGCTCCCCAAACGGATGAATCCGACGAGAAGGTCATCGACAGCGATGGAGACGGCACGCCAGACATGACCGCAGCGGAGGCTAAAGAGGCGGGCATCACCGTTTCCGATGGCAGTTCTTCCAGCGAGTCGCAGTAACCCCGCCCGCACGGGCGCATGAGATAAGGAGCCGCACCATGGCAAAAGATTCCAGCTTCGACGTCGTTTCCGAAGTCAATATGCAGGAGGTCGACAACGCCTTCCAGCAAACCTCACGCGAACTTGCACAGCGCTACGATCTGAAGGATTCAGGCGCCACGATCGAGCTTTCCAAGGCCGACAAGCTCTTTACGCTCAACGCACCTGCGGATTTCGTCGCTCGACAGATCATCGATGTGCTTTCGGGCAAGCTCATTAAGCGCGGCGTCGACGTCAAGGCGGTCAAGTGGGATGATCCCCAGGCGGCTTCCGGTGGCTCCGTCCGTCTCGTCGGCCATATCGTCGAGGGAATCGACCAGACGACTGCCAAGAAGATCAACAAAGACATCAAGGACCAGAAGCTCAAGGTCAAGGTCACCATTGAGGCCGATAAACTTCGCGTCTCGAGCGCCTCGAAGGATGCCCTCCAGCAGGTCATCGGCTTTTTGCGCAATCAGGACTATGGTCAGCCGCTTCAGTTCACCAACTATCGTTAGGATCATGTGATGGCTCACGCCTCTCTTCTTTACATCACGCTCGGCTGCGCCAAGAACGAAGTCGACACCGACCGTATGCGTTCGCTTTTAAACGGTGCGGGCTACGAGGAGGTGTTCGAGGCCGCAGACGCCGATGCGGTCATCATCAACACGTGCTCGTTCCTCGCTTCGGCCACGTCTGAGAGCATTGAGACCACGTTGGCGCTCGCCGAGGATGTCGCCGATGGCGTCCGCGACACGAGGATCGTCATGTGCGGCTGCGTTCCCTCTCGATACGGCGACGAGCTTCCCGAAGAGCTGCCGGAGGTTGCCGCGTTCGTCCGCACCGATGAGGAGGACGGAATCGTCGCTGTCATGGACGAAGTCCTTGGCATCGAGCGCGATTCGCTTCCGTTCATTCCTACGGTCAAGCGCACGGTGGAGAGCGCCGTCGCCTACGTCAAGATCTCCGATGGCTGCGATCGCTTCTGCAGCTTCTGCGCGATTCCCTATATCCGCGGTCGGTACAACTCTCGTACGGCTGAGAGCATTCTCGCCGAAGTTCGCGACCTCGTTGCGGGCGGTGTGCGCGAGATCGTACTGATTGGCCAGGATACGGGCATCTGGGGGAGCGATTTTACGGGAGAGGTCGAAGGGCCTGCCAACTTGGCCCAGCTCATGGTCGCCGTCGCAGAGGCTGTTCGTCCCCATCATGTTTGGGTGCGCGTGCTCTATCTCCAGCCCGAGGGGATGACGGATGAGCTCATTGCCGCCATTCGCGATACGCCCGAGATCTTGCCGTACATCGATATTCCCGTGCAGCACTGCAATGCGCGCATTCTGAAGGCGATGCACCGGAGCGGCTCGACAGAAGAGCTTTCCAAGTTGTTCGCAACGCTGCGCTCCCAGATTCCCGGCATGGTCATCCGCACCACAAGCTTGGTCGGCTTCCCTGGTGAGACCGACGAGGAGGCTGAGGAGATGCTCGCCTTCATGGACCGAGAGGGCTTTGATTACACGAGCGTTTTTCCGTATTCGCCCGAGGAAGGTACGCGCGCTGCGAAGATGGAAGGCCAGGTTCCCGAAGACATTAAGCTCGAGCGCACGCAGGCTGCCATGGACCTTGCCGAGTCTCTCGGCTTTGCCGCGACCGCTGCGCGTGTGGGCGAGGTCGCCGAGGTCATCGTCGATGGTATCGAGGAGACCGATGAAGGCCCCGAGCTCATCGGCCACGCGTGGTTCCAGGCCCCCGACTCCGATGGCGCGGTCCATCTCGAGGTGTCCGAGGCTGCCGTGGGCGATATTCTAAAGGTAAGGTTTACCGACAGTTTCTGCTATGAGCTCGTCGGAGAGGTCGTTGAGGAGTAGCGCATGGCCGTAAACGCCAAGGGCAAGGAGATCACGAGCATCTGGACGCCCGCCAATGTCATCACCTGCGTGCGCATCGTGTTCATACCGCTGTTCATGATCGCGAGCGAGGCTTCGTTCAGCGCCATGCAGGGGTCTAACGGTTCCGCTTCGACCGCTGCTGCCACCTGGGCATTTTTCGCGTTCGCTCTATACCTGATTTTGAGTGCCACCGACAAGGTCGACGGCGATTTGGCTCGCAAGCGCGGCGAGGTTACCGATTTCGGTAAGTTCCTCGATCCCATCGCGGACAAGCTCCTCGTGTTCTCCGCGCTTCTTATCTTGCTGGAGCACGGCTTCGTGAATGTGTGGTTCGTCTTCATCATCTTGCTGCGTGAATTCTTGGTCAGCGCCCTTCGTATGGTGGCGAGCGCCAACGGCGAGGTCATCGCAGCGGATAAGCTCGGTAAATGTAAGACCGCCGTTACCATGGTGTCACTGTGCGCCTTCCTGCTTGCCATCGCTCTGACGTTCTGGACCTCTCCGGCTGGTGTTTCGCAGGTCGCCCTCATAGTCCAGATTGTTGCCAGGGCTACAATGGTAGCTGCCGTGGTACTCACCGTCGTTTCGGGTGCCCAGTACTTCTGGAACGCCCGCCACGTGATTTTCCGCGTGTAGGACTGCTGTCTAAGATTTGATGTGATTCGCCCTGTGCCCTCTTGTGGGCGCGGGGCGAATCACATGAGCGGTCCTTTGTCATCGAAAGGAAGGGTCATGGATAGACTCACGCTGGATCGAGAAATCGTCGACCGTGCTCAAGAATTGGTTGAGAAGGCGACCGCGCGGGGTGTGACGGTCGCGACGGCCGAGTCGTGCACGGCGGGCATGGTCGCCTCGAGCATCGCGGGGATACCCGGTGCCAGCACCGTGCTTCGCGGTGGCGCGGTCACGTATTGCGATGAGGTCAAGCATCGCGTGTTGGGCGTTCCCTGCGAGGTGCTCAAGGAGTTCACGGCCGTGAGCGAACCGTGCGCCCGCGCGATGGCGGAAGGTGCCCGGTCCCTTTTCGATGCGGATATTGCTGTCAGCCTTACGGGGTATGCCGGCCCCGGTGGGGGAACCGAGGACGACCCCGCCGGTACCGTATATATCGGAGTATGCGATCGCGGGGCGACACGCTGTGTGCGCTGTTCGTTCGAGGGCGACCGCAATGAGGTACGCGCACGTGCCGCGCTGTTTGCGCTGGATGAGTTGATCAACTGCTGCTCGTATATGTGAATTACGAGGTCTTTTGACTGCCCATAGCCTCGAGTTGACGTCTGGTCGCGCTGCCCTACCTGCCGTTGTGAGAAGTCACGCCATTTCGTGTCAGGCCGCAGTCGGAACATGCCCTGCGATCTGTCGGATGCACCGCATATGATTTCCTCAGACGGTATTGACCACGAACATCCGTTCGTGTACTATCGAACCATGCAACATCAAGGAGGATCAATGGCCAAGAATTCAGGGCCGGCGCGCGTGATCCACGAGCGCACCACAGGCAAAGAGCGTGAGAAGATGATCGAGGTCACTAAGGCCGAGATCGTCAAGAAATTTGGAGACGGTTCCATCATGCGGTATGGGGACGGAGGCCCCGAACTCGAGGTCGAGGCGATTCCAACGGGTGCTCTTGCGCTCGATGCCGCTTTGGGCATTGGAGGCGTTCCGCGCGGACGCATCGTTGAGATTTACGGTCCCGAGTCTTCCGGTAAAACCACGCTATCACTTGAGATTCTCGCCGAAGCGCAGGCGATGGGCGGCGTTGCCGCGTTCATCGACGCCGAGCACGCTCTCGATCCCACGTACGCCGCGCGCATCGGCGTCGATATCGACGAGGTTCTGATATCTCAGCCCGATACGGGCGAGCAGGCACTTGAAATCTGCGACATGCTCGTTCGCTCGGGTGCGATCGACGTCGTGGTTATCGACTCCGTCGCCGCGCTCGTGCCGCGTGCCGAGATCGAGGGCGAGATCGGTGAGACCACGGTTGGCTTGCAAGCGCGTCTGATGAGCCAGGCTCTGCGTAAGCTCGCAGGCTCCCTTGCGAAGTCGAACACGACGTGCATCTTCATCAATCAGTTGCGCGAGAAAATCGGCGTCATGTTTGGTAATCCTGAGACGACGACGGGTGGTCGCGCGCTCAAGTTCTTCTCGAGTGTTCGCATCGATATCCGTCGTATCGAGAGTATCAAGGTCAAAGATGAGATCGTGGGCAACCGTGTGCGTGCCAAGGTCGTGAAGAACAAGGTCGCCGCGCCGTTCCGCACCGCCGAGTTCGACATCATGTATGGAACCGGCATCTCCAAAGAGGGCTCCGTTTTGGATATGGCGGTCCAATATGAGATCGTCAGCAAGTCAGGTGCCTGGTATACCTATGATGGCGATCGTCTGGGTCAAGGCCGCGAAGCCGCAAAAGATAAGCTCCGCAAGAACCCTGAGCTCATGAATGAGCTCGATCATAAGGTTCGCGTTATGTGCGGTCTCGAGTTTGAGGATGAGCCCGTGGGTACGATTGTCGAGCAGGACGGGGATGTCCAAGTCGCCCCTGAGACTTTGTAGCGCCCCCATATGTCATTGCTTATGACCGATATCGAGGTGCGCCTTCCCGATCGAAAGCGCGCCTCGAGTTCGTTTTCACCAAGAAAGCCCATGGCGGAAGTGCATTGCCATATGGAGAATGGGAGCACGCGTGAGATTGTCGTCCCCGTTCGCGTGGGTCGGATTCTCATGGGTGATCCCATTGCGCTTCCCCTTGAGGAAGACCAAGCCTTCGATGCCATCCACGATCTTGAGCGGCGCGTCTGCTTTACGCTCATGACCGAAATGCTCTCGCGTCGTGATTACGCCTCGGGCGAGCTGCACGACAAGCTGAAACTCTACGGGTATCGGGATGAGGAGATCAACGCATGCATCGAGCGGGCCTCTCGGCTCAGGTTCATCAATGACGCCCGCTTCGCTACTTATTTCATTGAGGAGCGAAAGCGGCGCGGGTGGGGGAGGTCCAAGATAGAACGAGAGCTTTCGCTCCGTGGTGTTTCGCGCGATGATATCCCTGGCTACCCCGACGACTTCTTTTCCGAAGAGGACGATGTCGAGCGCGCCCTCGGGCTTTTGGAACGCAAAACCATACCCGAAGCGCGTGCCTTCGAAAAGCTCGTTCGGCACCTCATGGGTAAGGGCTTCTCCTACTCCGTCGCCGCCTGCGCCGCTCGTCTGCGAATGGATGCCGAAGACTGAGCACGCTTTTGACAATTCCCCTGCTTCAACGTAGGATAGATACGTCATTTGTTTGCTATGCGCTCATCCTCGGTGATGAGATTGACGATATCTTCTATCGGAACGATTTCATATCCCCTTTGGTGGACCATATCCTGCAAATGTCCCGCGTCGTGCTTTTGCCGGCGTTGGTTTTCGCACTTGAATCACTTTAAGGAGTCGTCATGCCCGTTGAGTCCATACTCGTCGGCGCCGTCTGCCTTATTCTTGGTGTCGTTGTGGCCGTCATGGTCATGCGCAACTCCAAGAACGGCAGCGTTCGCGAGGCAGAGTCAAAGATCCAGAGCGCGCACAGCGAGGCCGAGCAGGTCGTCGCCGATGCCAAGCGCACCGCCGAGACCCTCAAGAAAGAGGCCCTGCTCGAAGCCAAGGAGGAGATCCTCCAGAGCAAGCAGGCCGCCGAGGCAGAGGACGCCCAGCGCAAAAAGGAGATTCGCGTTCTGGAAAACCGCGTAATGCAGCGTGAGGAGTCCCTTGATCGGCGCAACGACGCCCTCGACAAGCGCGAGCATCAGCTTTCCAGCCAGCAGGGCCAAATCGACAAGCGCTCCCGTGAGCTTGAGGAACTCTTCGCTCGCCAGACAAGTGAGCTTGAGCGTATCTCGGAGCTCACGCGCGATGACGCGCATGCCGAGCTGCTCGACAAGGTCCGCGGCGAGGTCACGCATGAGGCCGCTACGATCATTCGCGAGTCCGAGCAGAAGGTCAAGGCCGAGTGCCATAAGACCGCTCAGGAAATCATTTCTCTCGCCATCCAGCGTTGCGCTTCCGACCACACCGCAGAGGTGACGGTCACGTCTGTGCACATTCCCTCTGATGACCTCAAGGGCCGCATCATTGGCCGCGAGGGCCGCAATATCCGTACGTTCGAGCAGGTGTCCGGCGTCAATCTCGTCATTGACGATACGCCTGAAACCGTCGTACTCTCCAGCTTCGATCCCGTTCGTCGTGAGACGGCACGCGTGGCACTGGAGAATCTCATCGCCGATGGCCGCATTCATCCGGCCCGTATCGAGGAGATGTACCAGAAAGCCGCAGACCTCGTTCAGCAGCGTGTGCGCGAGGCAGGCGAGCAGGCTGCCTTCGACATGGGCATTCACGACCTGCATCCCGAGATCGTCAAGACGCTCGGTGCCCTTCGCTACCGCACGTCCTTTGGACAAAACGTGCTGCGCCATTCGCTCGAGGTCGCCGATCTGTGCGCCATCATGGCCGCAGAACTCGGCGTCGATGTCCTGACCGCTAAGCGTGCCGGCCTGTTGCACGACCTGGGCAAAGCCATCGACCACGAGGTTGAGGGCCCGCACGCGGTTATCGGCGCCGAGCTCGCGCGCCGTTACGGCGAGAAGCCCGCGATCGTCCACGCCATCGAGGCACATCATGGCGATACCGATCCCAATACGGTCCTCGACGTCCTCGTTCAGGCAGGTGACGCCATTTCGGCGTCTCGCCCTGGGGCACGCCGTGAATCCGCTGAGAACTACATCAAGCGTCTTGAGAAGCTGGAGGAGATCGCCAACTCTCATGACGGCGTCGAGCGCACTTACGCCATGCAGGCGGGCCGCGAGGTCCACGTCATGGTCCAGCCCGACAAGGTCTCCGACGCCGAATCGACTGTCTTGGCTCACGACATCGCCCAGCAGATCGAAGAGGAGATGGAGTATCCCGGCCAGGTTCGCGTTGTCGTGATCCGCGAGAGCCGCGCCATCGATATCGCCAAGTAGGCTGAACCTTATGGCAGACGGTAACGACCTCATCTCATTTATCGCCTCCATGTCGGGAGAGGGCAATCTTCGTGTTGAGGAGAATCTCGGTGATGGCTTCGTGCGCCTGCGGGTTTCCGAAGCGGAGCGTCGCCAGGCGAAGCACGATATCCAGCATGTTGAGGACATCGTCGTCGAGATGCTTCGCAATGCCCGTGATGCAGGTGCCAAGTCGATTTACGTCGCTACTATGAAGGAGGAGGGTGCTCGCACCCTCCTTTTCCTCGACGATGGTTCCGGTGTCCCCACTGAGATGCGGGAACGAATCTTCGACGCTCGCGTCACGTCAAAGCTCGAGTCCATGAAAATGGACCGATGGGGCGTTCATGGTCGCGGTATGGCCCTCTTCTCCATTCGCCAGAACACCCGGTCTTCCCGCGTGGTTGCTTCCGGAGTGAACCTCGGATCCTCCTTCTGCATTGTCGCCGATACCAACACGCTTCCCGAGCGCGCCGATCAGTCGACATGGCCCCAGACCGCAAAAGACGAGCAAGGTGTCCTTGCATGTGTGCGTGGCCCCCACAACATCGCCCGCGCGGTTTGCGAGTTCGCCTGTGAAGAGTTACACGACTGCGATGTCTATCTTGGCTCTCCGACTGAGATCGCCGCGACGCTGTACGCCCACGCACTTTCGCGCGTGGATACTACGCGACTTCTCTTCATCGATTCCGAGGATCGTCTCCCGGTCGTTGACCGGTTGGCCTGTGCCGCCGACGCGTCAGATTTCATACGTATCGCAGCATCTGTTGGCATCGAGATCTCCGAGCGAACTGCTCATCGCATTCTCGGCGGCTCGATCCCCTCTCTTCGTAGCGTCGCTTCGCGCCTATTACGTGAGAAGACGGACTCCGCTCACACTCCGGCACCGGTCGATCTTGCTCGCGACAGGCGAGGCCTTAAAATCGCCCAGGATGACCTTGCCTCATTCTCGCGCAGCATGGAGAGGGAGTTCTCGGAACTCGCGTCTCGCTATTACCTCACGCTCGTACACGATCCCAAGATCCGGGTTACGCGCGATCGCATTACCGTCACCTTCGATATCGGCAAGGATGAGACCTGACGGTCCACCTGCTTGCCCTTCGTCCTGCCCTGCGGTATCTTTGCAATCAATCTGACTAAATGCACTTTATACGCTGGAGAAACGCACATGGAATTCCTCAAGGTCTCGAGTAAGTCGTCACCCGCCTCGGTTGCGGGTGCCATTGCGGGCATGGTTAAAGATGGCGTTCCCGTCAATATGCAATGCGTCGGAGCGGGCGCCGTCAACCAGGCTATCAAGGCCATGGCAATCGCGCGGGGCTTTTTGATACCTACGGGTTTTGACATCTCCTGTGCCCCCGTTTTCTCCGACATCCTCATCAACGGTGAATCCCGCACGGCCATCAGGCTCTCCGTGTATGTGCATCACATCTCGATCTCCAACGCCGACGCGTTCGATTTCTCCGACGATTGTAAGCAGGTTTGCTCATGACTGACCTCTCCATCCTCTCCGGTAAGACGTATTTCATCCGCACCTTCGGCTGTCAGATGAACCTCCATGACTCCGAGCGCGTGGGCGGGTTGCTCGACTCGCTCGGCTGCCTTCAGGCGAGCGGACCCGAGGATGCCGATATCGTCATTTTCATGACGTGTTGCGTGCGCGAGGCGGCGGATACGCGTCTGTACGGCCAGTGCTCCTCTTGCAAGAGCCTTCCTAAGTCGCTGAGCGGGCATCGTGTGGTCGCGGTGGGCGGCTGCATCGCCCAGCGTGATGGCGAGGGTCTTCTCACCAATCTCGATAACGTCGACGTCATCTTCGGAACCCATTCAATCGCTCATGTGGGCGAACTTCTCGCTGACGCTTTTATTGACGGTTCCCGCCATGTCCGCGTTGAGGAAATCGACACGGGCTCTGCCACCGATATGCCCTGGCATCGCGAGACTGCCTATCATGCGTGGGTTCCCATCATGACGGGATGTAATAATTTTTGCAGTTATTGCATTGTTCCCTACGTACGCGGTCGCGAGAAGAGCCGTCCGATGGACGAAGTCGTCGATGAAGTCACCGGTTTGGTGCGTCAAGGGGTGCGATCGGTGACCCTGCTTGGCCAAAACGTCAACTCCTATGGGCGTGACCAAGGTTCCGCACCGCGCTTTGCCGAACTTCTCCGTCGTGTGGGTGACACGGGCATTGAGCGTATCTATTTCACCTCATCGCATCCCAAGGATTTGCTGCCCGAGACCATCGATGCGATGGCGGAGGTTCCCGCCGTCATGCCGCAGCTGCACCTTGCCGTGCAGTCCGGTTCCTCGCGCATACTCAAGCTCATGAATAGGAAGTACACGCGTGAGCAATATCTCGACCTCGTGCATCGCGTGCGCGATCGCATTCCCCATATCGCGCTTACAACCGATATCATCGTCGGATTCCCCGGTGAGACTGATGAAGATTTCGAGCAAACGGTAACGCTCGTGGATGAGGCCCGGTTTGCGCAAGCCTTCACCTTCATCTACTCCAAACGCGAGGGTACCCCCGCCGCGAAGATCGTAGATCCCACGCCGAGGTCCGTTATCCAGAAGCGTTTCGACCGTCTGGTCAAGCATGTCGAGCGTACCGCGTTCGAGTATAACCAGCATGCACTCGACACCACGGTTCCCATGTTGATAGAGGGAACTTCGAAGAAGAACGATCGCGTTTTGCAGGGCAAGAGTCCCTGGAACCAAACGGTTCACTGCCCCGTTCCAGATGGCGTCGATCCGCGTGAACTCGTCGGTAAGGTGCTCGACGTTCACATCGATGTGGCACGCACCTGGTATCTTTCCGGGTTGTCCACGAGCGAGCCACGATGAGCCCCATCATTGCCATCACCGGGCCCACGGCGGTGGGGAAGAGCGCCGTTGCCGACCGCGTTGCTCGTGCCCTGCACACCGAGGTCCTTTCTGCCGATGCCATGCAGGTGTATCGCAACATGGATATCGGTACGGCCAAGACGCCCGTATCGGAGCGATTGGTTCCCCTCCGCCTCATCGACCTCGTTGGCGCGAGTGAATCATATTCCGCTGCGCTGTATCAACGCGACGCTCGCGCAGAGATAGCACGGCTTCAGGAGGACGGACGCACTCCGGTTTTTTGCGGAGGCACCGGGCTGTATTTGAGGGCGGCTCTCGACGTCATGGAGTTTCCCAAAGGAAAGATCGACGATGACCGCCGCGCCTCCTACCTTGCCCTTCATGAGGAGCTGGGAGACGAGGGCCTCCACGCTCTTTTGTTTCGCCGTGACCCAAAGAGCGCCGCGGTGATTCATCCGCACAACGTCAAGCGCGTGATTCGCGCACTTGAAATGGCGGACGAGGGAGTTTCCTATGCTGAGAAGGCATCTGGCTTTTCGCACCCCCGTGAAGCATTTCCCCACGTCACATATGCACTCTCCATGGATCGCGAGCGCTTATACGAACGCATCGATCGCCGCGTCGATCTTATGATGGAACAAGGCCTTCTTGCTGAGGTTGAGCGGCTTTTGGAGGAGGGGGCGCGCGAATCCCTTACGTCGCGTCAAGCGATCGGTTATAAGGAAATCATCGATTACATCGATGGCGCGTGCACTCTGGATGAGGCAATTGATCTTATCAAACGTCGTTCACGCAGGTACGCCAAGCGTCAACTCGCTTGGTGTCGCCGTGATGTGCGCATGCGTTGGATCGACATGGACGAGCGGGGACTTGCGGGTGCCGTTGAATTCATTCTCTCGGAGGCAATGCACGGATGAGCCGTTTTGATCCTGTCTCCACGGCTCCTGTTCCTGAGCGTGCGATCCTCATGGGAGTCGATTGGCGTGATAACGCCTGGCCCATCGATAGGTCGCTCGACGAACTGGAGCGTCTTGCGGATACCGCGGGCGCCACGGTCGTCGCGCGCTTGACCCAAAAGCTCGATCGGCCGATTCCCAAATCGTATATCGGATCTGGGAAAGTGGAGGAGCTTCGCGGATTCGTCAACCGCCTCGATGCCGATGTCGTCATCTTCGACGATGACTTGAGTCCATCTCAGCAATCATATCTGGAACGTGCCCTTGGTGAACCCGTCAAGATCATCGACCGCACGGCCTTGATCCTCGACATCTTCGGCCTCCATGCCAGAACGCGTGAGGGACGCTTGCAAGTGCAACTTGCCCAGCTCCAGTATCTGCTCCCACGTCTTCGCGGCATGTGGAGCCATCTTGCCAAGGAGCAGACCCGTGGCGGCATCGGTAGCCGCTTTGGTCAGGGCGAGACCCAGCTCGAGGTCGATCGTCGCATGATTCGCAATCGCATCTCCGCGCTTCGCCATGAGCTCAAGGAGCTTGAAAAACGCCGAGCGGTTCAATCAAAGTGGCGAGCGAACTCTCCTGCTTTCCGGGTGGCTCTTGCCGGATACACGAATGCCGGAAAGTCGACCGTGCTGAATCGTCTGACGGGCTCTGATGTGCTTGCCCAGGATAAGCTGTTCGCGACGCTCGATCCAACGACGCGTTCATATGAACTTCCCGGTGGGCGCGCCATTACGATCACCGACACCGTGGGATTTATCCAAAAACTCCCACATGGACTCGTTGAGGCTTTCAAATCGACTTTATCGGAGGTTCGCGACTCCGATCTCATCCTTAAAGTCGTTGACATCTCAGATGATGACCGCCACCGGCAAATCGATGCGGTCGAGCATGTTCTTAGAGAGGTTGGAGCGGGAGCATGTTCCGCGGTAACGGTGTTCAACAAGATCGATCTGCTCGATTCCGATCATATCGAAGCGTTGAAGAGGCGTTTCCCCGATGCGGTGTTCTTCTCCGCGCTCACGGGCGAAGGTTTGCAGGACCTGCAAACGAGAATCGCACGTGAGGCCGCTGCATCTGATGCTCTCGTCTCATGTGAGATTCCATATCGCGAGGGCGCCTTAATTGCCGCGATCCGCAAGCAGGGGCAGGTGCTTTCGGAGGCTTTTTTCGATGATCATGTCAGCATGGTCTGCCGTGTTCCCGCACGTATCGCGGCGCGTCTACAGCCATTTCGAACGGAATAGCATCGTGCTATCGTTTGACGGTCGATCTCACTGAAACACAGTCTCCAACACCATCAGCAGCAGCACTTGGTGCGTTGCATAGATGATCAACGAATGCCTTCCCATCCATGCCAATATCGGGATATGTTCACGGTGTATCCAATTTGGGTACGTACGGCCTTTTTGTTGCCAAGACCATGCCAACGTCGCACTCGCCGTGTAGAGCAGGCTAAACGGTATGAGGGGATAAATATGATGACGGCACCGCGAAGCTCGTCGAAGCACGCGTTCACCAACGCTTGCACTACGATTATTCTCATGATGCGACGGCTCGTTCTGCATCATGGCGCATGCGATGTCTAGAATCGACGCATGAGCGCGACGACTTTACCCAAGATGGTGGGGTTGTCGGCGTAGATGGGTTCCATGGAATCGTTTTCCGGCTGTAGACGCACGCGCCCACGTTCCTTGTAGAACGTCTTGACGGTCGCTTCCCCGTCGATCATGGCGACGACTATTTCCCCGTTCATGGCGCTTTTTTGCTCACGCACCACGATGTAGTCCCCGTTGTAGATGCCAACGTTGATCATAGAATCACCGTGGACCTCAAGGATGAAGGAGCACGAATCGGTCGCGATCTCCGTGGGAAGGGTGAAGGTGTCCTCGACGTTTTGCTCGGCCAGAATGGGCAGCCCAGCGGCGACGCGACCCACGAGCGGCAGTGAAACCGTACCGCGCGTGGTGACTTCCTTGACCTCATCGAGCTTGACCGACGACCCGTCCGAGTTGAACACCTCGAGGGCGCGCGGCTTTGTCGCGTCGCGCTTGATGAGCCCGAGATCTTCAAGCGCGCTCAAATGGGCATGAACGGTGGAAGGGGAGGAGAGGCCGACGGCGGCGGCCATCTCTCGAACGCTCGGGGGATAGCCCTTCTCCTTTTGATATGAACGGATGAAGTCGTAGATCTGCTGCTGACGCTTCGTGATCTTGCGGGCCATAACCGCTCCTCTCAATACAAACATCTGTTCGCATT
>NZ_DAWDUX010000010.1:42009-55220 GCF_052346665.1 Collinsella sp. | reverse complement strand
GCTTTACGAGCGCCCTGTCATCGAGCTACAACTCCGCGTGTCGGGCAGCCGAACAGGTGCGCGCGGAGCATCCCGATTTCGAGCTGTACGTCGTCGATAATGCTTTGCCGTGTTCGTGCGGCGAGCTGCTCGCCATGGAGGCTGTGCGCCAGCGTGCCGCGGGCTTGAACGCTCGCCAGCTCGCCGATTGGGCGGACGAAGCCAAGACATACGTCCACGGGTACTTTACGCTCGACGGGCTTGATGCCCTCGCTGCCGGTGGTCGCATTCCTCCTGCCGCCGCATCGCTCTCGTCCAAGCTGGATATCAAGCCCGAGCTATCCTTCGATCTTGCGGGCTCGCTATCGCTCATCGGCGTGAACCGCGGACGCAAGAAGGCGCTTAAGTCGCTTGTCAAATCGTTTAGGGAGAATTACGAGCTCGATCCCACGCTGCCCCTGACGATCGTATCGTCCGATGCCGAGAAGGACGCTGACTGGCTTGAGGCCGCCGTTCGTAAGGAGCCCGGTTGTGAGGACCTCACGATCTTGCGCGGATCGGTGGGGCCCACCATCGGTGCGCACGTTGGGCCGGGGATGGTGGCACTCGTCTTTTGGGGCAAGAACCGCGCCGAGAAGATATCGCTCACCGACCGTATTGCCAACCGCGTTCGCGGCGAGTAGCCCTCGCCACTATTCCCAAATGGCACACCCAAAAACATTGTTGAAAGACAGCCCTGTGAAGGAGTCGAGATATGTCTAAGAAGCTCAAGGTCGCGTTCATTGGTACCGGTATCATGGGCGCGCCCATTGCCGGCCACATCATGGATGCCGGCTATCCGCTCACCGTTTTCAACCGCACCAAGACCAAGGCAGAAGGTCTCATTGCCAAGGGAGCCACATGGGCGGATTCCCCGGCCGAGGCGGCCAAGGATGCAGATGTCGTCTTCACCATGGTCGGCTTCCCCACCGATGTTGAGGAGATCTACCTCGCCGGCGACGGCCTGCTTGCGACCGCCAAGGATGGGGCGTACCTCATCGACCTCACCACGAGCGCGCCCGAACTCGCCCGCGATATCGCCGGGGCCGCCGAGGTCTGCGGCAAGCACGCCTTCGACTGCCCCGTGACGGGAGGGGAGGGCGGCGCGATCGCCGGTACGCTCACGGCCATCGTGGGCGCGACCGAGCGCGACATCGAACCCGTTCGCGCGGTGCTTGAGACCTTCACCAGCAAGATTTTCTGCTTTGGCGGCGCGGGTAAGGGCCAGGCCGCAAAGCTCTCCAACCAGGTCGCACTTGCCAGCTCCATGGTGGGCATGGCCGACGCGCTGTCCTTCGCGCAGCAGAACGACCTCGACGTCGAGCAGGTCCGCGAGATGATCTGCTCCGGTACCGGTAGCACCGGTGCCATGATGGCTCTTGCCCCCAAGGCGCTCGATGGTGACTACAAGCCCGGTTTCCTGGTGGAGCACTTCCTCAAGGATCTGGGCCTTGCCCTCTCGGTTGCCGAAGAGAAGGAACTCGCGCTTCCCGGCGCCGACACCGCCTTCACCCTCTACGATATGCTCGACGCGATCGGTGGCGGGCGCATGGGCACCCAGGCGATCACCCTGCTGTACCAGGAGGAGGCGGATGCCGTGGCCGCCGGTCTGGACTGGTCGCTCTACACGGCAGCCCACGAGCACGACGAGGGCTGTGATTGCGGCTGCGATCACGATCACGAGGGGCACGGCCACGAGTGCTGCTGCGGCGGCGAGGGTCACGGCCACGGTGAGGGCCACGAGTGCCAGTGCGGCCATGGGCACGGCGAGGGTCACGGCCACGGTGAGGGCCACGAGTGCCAGTGCGGCCACGGCCACCACGAGGAGTAGGTGAAGATGCCGGCAGATTGGGCATTCGCCATCGTCAATGTATTGGTGTTCGGCTTTGCCGTCTACATTGGCTTCTTGCTCGGAGACGGCTGGGGCAAGCGCATCGTCACTGCCAAGGCCTACTGGCTCTGCAATCTCGGGATGCTCGTGGGTGTGGTGCTCTTGGTGACCCTCGTTGCGGTACCGCTTATCCAGGTGTGCGCCATGGGTGTGCTCGCGGGGGCAATCGCTGGGCTCAAGATGGGTTTTGGTGAGTCCGTCGGTCCCTGGAAGTGGCTTGATAACTTTATGGATGTCAACCGCCGTCATCGAAAGGTTGCCGAGAAGGGTAACGGCGAGGCGTATCGTCGCCGTCGTAAGACTGGCGAGGCGGGCCCCGACCTCATCTCGGTCGACAAGAAGGGCGCTTCCACCCGTGAATAAGCGCTCTGCGCTTTTGATAGTGTCGCGTTAGTTGGATAAGAAAGATACGAGGTATGCACATGGCAGAAGATTCCGCCGTCGAACTGACCCCCGAGGAGGCCGCGCGCCTTGCAAGCGCCGAGGGGAGCGCCGACGCCCTCTCCGCCCTCATTGAGGACCTGTCGAGCTCGAGCCGTCGTACGCGACAGCTTGCCGCCCGTGTGGTCAACCTGCTCGCCCAGCGCGACCCCGCACTCCTTGTGCCCTGCATTGAGCAGCTCATCGACGCGCTGTACCGCCCGGAGGCTCAGACCCGTTGGGAGATTCTCGACGCATTGACCCTGCTCGCCCCCGAGCACGCAAAGGAGTGCGGAGCCGCCTACGAGGGTGCCGAGTCGGCCCTGTTCGACGAGATCTCCGCCCCTCTACGCTTGTCCGCCTTCCGTTTCCTGACGGTGTGGGGCGCTACGGAGCGCCGTCGTTCCGAGAAGGTCTGGCCCATCATTGACGAGGCAATCCAGTGCTACCACGGTGACCTTGAGTACCGCGACATGCTCGCCCTGTTGTTCGCCTTTGCACACGGGCAAATCGCCGGCACCGTCGCCGCCGAGCTCGCCGGTCGCCTGCAGTTCGATGCCGAGAACGGCAAGGGGAGCTATCTGCGCGTGCGCTCGCGCGAGATATACGATGCGCTGGTTAAGCGCTTCAAGCTCGACAACCCGCAGAAAAAGGCCCGTGCCAAGAAGAGCGAAGCCGACGATGAGGACGAGGAGTAGACCATGGCCCACGATGTTGTGTTGATTCCCGGTGACGGTATCGGCCCCGAGATCACGAGCGCCATGCGCCGCGTGGTCGAGGCGACTGGCGTCCAGATCAATTGGAATGTGCAGAACGCCGGCGCCGGTGTGATGGATGAGTTTGGCACCCCGCTGCCCGAGCACGTCCTCGAGGCGGTGCGCGCCACCAAGGTCGCCATCAAGGGGCCCATCACCACTCCCGTGGGCACGGGTTTCCGCAGCGTCAACGTCGCCCTGCGCAAGGAGTTCGACCTGTACGCCTGTGTGCGCCCCTGCCTGTCGCAGCCCGGCGACGGCTCGCGCTACCGCGACGTCGACCTTGTTATCGTACGTGAGAACACCGAGGACCTCTATGCGGGCATCGAGTTTGACGAGGGTGCTCTCGAGGTGCAGAAGCTGAGCGAGCTCGTAGAGGCCTCCGGTCAGAAGACGTTCGCTCCCGATTCCGCCATCTCCATCAAGCCGATCTCCATCGCGCGCTGCAAGCGCATCGTGGAATACGCCTTCGAATACGCCCGTCGCTGCGGCCGCAAGAAGGTCACGTGCGTGCACAAGGCCAACATCATGAAGGCGACCGACGGCCTGTACCTGCGCATCGCGCGCGAGGTGGCCGAGCGCTACCCCGATATCGAGTTCAACGACAAGATCGTCGACGCGACGTGCATGGGCCTCGTCCAGGAGCCGCACGATTTCGACGTGCTCGTGTGCCTCAACCTCTACGGTGACATCGTGAGCGACCTGTGCGCCGGCCTGGTGGGTGGCCTCGGCATGGCCCCTGGTGCCAATATCGGCACCGAGGCTGCCATCTTTGAGCCCACGCATGGCAGCGCACCCGATATCGCCGGCAAGGATATCGCCAACCCCACGGCTGAGATTCTCTCCGCCGCGATGATGCTCGATCATCTGGGAGAGGGCGAGGCCGCCGAGAAGATCCGCGCCGCCGTTCGCGCCACGCTTGCCGAGGGCACGCAGGTTACGGGCGACGTGCAGCGCGCGCTCACCGGCAGCACCGAGGGAGCCGTGGGGACGCAGGCGTACGCCGACGCCGTCATCGCGCATATTTCGTAATACATTGCATCGATAGAAGGGAGCGGACCGCATGGGTCTGGTCATGAAGAAGGACGATTCCGAAGATAACGAGTACATTGACGGCATCGAGGTCATTGGTCAGGGCGAGGGGCCGGAGCCGGAGGCGGATGGTCCGTTCGTGGAGCTGCACGACGGTCCGACTGCAGAGGACATCTCGGGCAAGACCGCGGCGGCGGAGGCCGAGCGCGAGCTCGAAGCCGACCCCGAGCTGCTCGATGCCGCCGATGAGGATGCGGACGTTGAGCTCGATGCGGATTCCGACGGCGTCTCCACAACGAATGGATCTGCGGGCGGTCCGGGTAAGCGTCATAAGCTCTATATCGCCCTAGCCGTTATTGCCGTGGTCGCCGCCGCCATCGTGGGCTATGTGATTGGCTCGGGTGGATTCGGCCAGAAGGGGACGGGTTCCGCCACGCTCACCGAAGACCAGCTCGACACCACCGTCGCCGCCTGGACCATCGACGGCGGCACCCACAAGGTCTCTGCCCGCGAGGCCATCGAGAGCCAGTACAGCCTCGATAGCGTCAAGGGCGATGACGACACCTACCCTGCGCCCTCTGCCGAGGTCATCCTCTCCTATGCCCGCAACCAGGTGCTCCTTGCGGCAGCTGAGAAGCAGGGTCTGACCGTCGACGACTCCGAGCTCGCCGCGGCTGCCGAGCAGTCCCTGGGCACCTCCGATTTCGAGACGATTGCGAGCCAGTATCAGGTCACGGAGGAGCAGGCCCAGGATATCGTTCGTCAGCAGGCGACCATTCAAAAGCTCTACGGCACCATCGTGAAGAATGCTCCCGCCGCTCCAACTGCGCCCGAGGAGCCGGCGGACGGCGATAGCACGACGGCGACCGCCGACTACGCCGCCTATATCCTCGACCTCGCGGGAGATGAATGGGATGAGGAGGCTGGTGCGTGGGCCGACTCCGACGGTACGTACGCTACGGCGTTTAGTGGGGACGACTTTGACGGCCAGACTGCCACCTATGAGCAGGCGCAGAAGGCCTACGCCGCCGCGTATCAGGATTATGCGACTGAGGCCTCTAGCGCCAACCAGGATTGGACCGCGTACGTAAATGGCCTGTTTGCCAAGGCGAATATCACGCTCTATGGTCTGTTCGCTTAGATGTAGAGCCTCCATATGACCGCCCGGATGCCCGGTGCGCCGCTCACGGGTTTGCCCGAGGCGGCCGCCGGGCATCTTGCTATGCTGGGCATATGGTTCCCAAGGTGATCGCACGACTGCAAGATCGCGGTTCAGATCATGCACCCATGGTCCCCGCGCGTTCACCGGGTAAGAAGAAAGGACGACTCATGAGCGAGACGTTTGAGAAGATGACGGCACATTGCAAGCCCACCATGGAGCATCCCGTTGCGATTGTGTTGGGCAGCGGCCTTGGCTCTTTGGGTGAGCGGGTGCGCGTTGTGCGTCATATCCCGTACAGCGACATCGACGGATTTCCCCCCGAGGCGATTCCCGTTGAGGGCCATCGTTTCACGGTGCTCGTGGGTGAGCTCGATGGCGTTCCAGTGGTCGTGTACCCCGGCCGTGTTCATATGTATCAAGGATACGATGCCCTTCAGGTGACGTCCCTGGTTCGTCATGCCCATAAACTGGGATGCCGCAGCATTGTCTTGAGCTGTGCTTCGGGCGCGGTTGGCGACATCGCTCCGGGAACGGTCGGCATCATTAGCGACCAGCTGAACCTCACGGGGCGCAATCCGCTTGCAACGCCCGCCGGCGTCGCGGCAGCCGGACTCGATAGCCCCTTCGTTTCCATGGCGGGCGCGTATTCTTCGTATCTCTCCGGCTTGGCGCGCGAGGCGGCGGCGGAGCTGGGAATGGAACTCGCGGAAGGTACGTATGCCGGCTTGCTGGGCCCCAACTATGAGACGCCTGCGGAGGTTCGCATGCTCGATGCGCTCGGCGCCGACTACGTGGGAATGTCCACCGTGTGCGAGACGATTATGGCACGTGCGCTGGGCATGGAGGTGCTTGGCATTACGCTTGTGACCAATAAAGCGGGTTGCCCGGGTGGTGGGCATGCCGAAGTGCTCGAGGCGGCGGATGCCGCCTCTGATGCCATGCAAGCGCTCGCCCTCGGCGTGCTCGCACGCATGTAGCGTTTCCCCGGGTCGCGGTGCGGTTTGCCTCCAGTGTGTGTCCTAGGTTTTGGGCCTGCTTGCCACTGATGCGAGTCGGCTGGTCTCGGCACTTCCTGCGCCGTACTCGCGGCTTGCAATGCAATGGCAGATTTTTCTAGGAAGCGGCACTAGGGGCTTGCGCCGCCGACGGTTTCCACGTACTATAAACAACCGTCGGTATGGTCATGCCGTATCGCGCATGGAACCGCCAGCGTAGCTCAGTTGGCAGAGCACCGCTCTCGTAAAGCGGGGGTCACCGGTTCGAGCCCGGTCGCTGGCTCCATCGAAATCAGCAGGTCAGATGCTTCGCGCATCTGACCTGTTTTTTTCAGTCCACGCATCCCAAGATTCAACTTGTGCCTACCGGAACGCAACCCATGCCTACCGAGATTGCCTATGATTCTCTTCCATTTGAACGTGGGAAACGGCAGATAATCATAGGCAAACCCGATCGGGGCAGAGGTAGTTTGCGCCGGGGCATAGGCAAACCCGCCTTGGGCATAGGTGGTTTGCGTTTCCGGGGTATTTGCCCAACAATTTCAAGTAGATACAATCCGATATGTGGGCAGGAGCGCAAGATGGAAATCGGTCAGGTCGACTATGTGATCACATCTACCAGGGTGTTCACGAGTGAGGTGGGGGAGGACGCGGCGCGGCCCCTAGCGTTTGCCGTGGCAGGCGACCGCATCGTCGTCGTAGGCGCACCCGCCGACGTGATCGCCGCCTGCGTGCCCGACACGCCGGTGCTCGACTTCGGCGACGCCTTCATCTGCCCTGGCTTTCACGACGCCCACTTGCATTTCTTTCATACCGCGCTTGGCGCATCCCCGTACCTGCTCATGCACATGGGCGAAAGCGAGGCCGAACTCGTGGCGCGCACCGTTGAGTTCGCCGCTGGGCTGCCCGATCACGCCTGGGTGGTCACGCAGGGTTGGCGCGATTACCGTTGGGACCCACCCGTGCCGCCCACCAAGCACTCGCTCGATGAGGCGTTTCCCACTCGTCCGTGCGCGATGTACTCGGGCGACGGCCACACGCTGTGGATGAACACGCGCGCTCTCGAGGCCCTCGGCGTGAACCGCGATTCCGTGCCCCCGCAGGGCGGCAGCTATGACCGCGACGAGAACGGCGAGCTCACGGGCATCATCCGCGAGGCAGCTGCGATGGAACTGCTTCCTCGGTGCCTCGAATGGCTCACCGAGGAGGACATCGCCTCCGCTTACGAGGCTCAGATGCACCGCATGGCGGAGCAGGGAATCACCTCGATCTGCGATATGGCGCTCATGCCGCATCCCGGCTGCGACTTCATTCGCGACGATGTATACGAGAAGCTCTCGCGCGAGGGCAAGCTCACTCTGCGCGTGCACATGTACCCCACGCTACTGGACGACCAGTCGCGTCTGGAAGACCTGCAGGATCGTTATGCGGGCGACGAGTTCCCGTTTCTGCGTGCTCCGGGTTTCAAGCAGTTTTTCGACGGCGTGAGCAGCCAGCATACCGCGTGGCTGACCGAGCCGTACGCGAACGCACGGTTTGAGGGAGACTGCGGGCGCCCCACGGTGCCGGCCGACCGTATGCGCGAGCTAGTGCTGGCGGCCGCCGAGCGCGGTCACTCCGTGCGCATCCACACCATCGGCGACCGCGCCATCCACGAGGCGCTCGACATCTTTGAGGAGGCGCTGGCTTGGTACGGTGCTCCTATGCAGGGCCGTAACACGTTGGAGCACCTAGAGAACCTGCTGCCCGCGGACATCGATCGTTTGGCCGAGCTCGGCATTTTGGCGAGTTCCCAGCCCGGTCACATCACGCTGGACCCGGGTGGCCCCGAGCGCGACCTGGGCGAGGAGCGCAGCCGGGTCATGTGGCCCTTTGCGACTTATGAGGACCGCGGTGTTGAACAGGCCTTTGGCACCGATTCACCCATCACGGCCGTGACCAGCATGGACGTGCTGTACTGTGCCGTGACGCGCCAGGACCCGTTCACGCATGAGCCCGCGGGTGGATGGCTGCCGGGCGAGCGCATCAGCGCCGCCGAGGCCCTGCGCATCTACACTGCAGGCAGCGCCGCGGCGGTGGGCCGCGAGCACGAGCTCGGTCAAATTGCGCCCGGCTACCTGGCTGACTTCGTGGTGTTGGACCGCGACATCACCGCGTGCGGCCCGGAGGAGATCCAATCTGCGCAGGTGCTTGTCACCTACGTGGGTGGTCAACGGGTCTACGAGCGGTAAGGGTTGCCGAGGTGTTCTGCATGGATTGTCCATGCTCGTGAACGGTTAGCTAGCGGTGGGCGACTGGGGTTCATCGGCAAGATGCACGCCTTTGCGGACAATGTCCGGAAATGGGGTCAAAATGTCCTAAAACGCCTTCAGACGTCCGGAAAGCAATCGATGCTCGATCGCGTCCTTGCGATACCCAGTGAGCGCTCAGGAAATCTAAGTGCCGGTTTATAAGATTTTTTGAAGTTCCGTTGTATAACTTCTGGAAGCTGGGTACTATTCATCGCGTACACAAACCGCATGGGCCTTGGTGTGGAACCAAGGTGCCAGCAAAGGAGGAGACGAACATGTCTTTGAAGCCGCTTGCAGATCGCGTTCTGATCAAGCCCGACGCTGCTGAGCAGAAGACCGCTTCTGGCCTGTACATCGCCAGCAACGCCCAGGAGAAGCCGCAGCGCGGTACCGTCGTCGCCGTGGGCGCCGGCAAGCTCAACGACAAGGGCGAGCGCTTGCCGCTCGACGTTCACGAGGGCGATGTTGTCATCTACGGCAAGTTCGGTGGCAACGAGATCAAGGTCGACGGTGAGGACTACCTCCTCATGCGCGCCGACGACATCTACGCCGTCGTCGAGTAGCATCTCCGGACCTCAATTTAGTGCCTGTCCCTAAATTGAGGCGTGGTACTCGTTCTCGCCGCTGCGGTGCGCGACTCAGCCGCAGACGGCATGCAATTTCACCCATTTGGAGGATTGAACAATGGCAAAGAACATTACGTTCGACACCGACGCCCGCGCCAAGCTCGCCAAGGGCGTCAACACCCTGGCCGACGCCGTCACCGTCACCATGGGCCCCAAGGGCCGCTATGTGGCACTGCAGCGCTCCTTCGGCGCTCCCACCATCACCAACGACGGCGTCTCCGTCGCCAAGGAGATCGAGCTCGAGGATAACATCGAGAACATGGGCGCTCAGCTGGTGAAGGAGGTTGCCACCAAGACCAACGACACCGTGGGTGACGGCACCACCACCGCCACGCTGCTGGCCCAGGCCATCGTCAACGACGGCCTCAAGAACGTCGCCGCCGGCGCCAACCCGCTCGCCATCCGCCGCGGTATCGACAAGGCCGTCAACGCCGCCGTCGCCGAGATGAAGGCCCTCGCCAAGCCGGTCGAGACCAAGGAGCAGATCGCGTCCGTCGGCACCATTTCCGCCGGCGACCCCGAGGTCGGCGCCAAGATCGCCGACGCCATGGACGTTGTGGGCAAGGACGGCGTCATCACCGTCGAGGACTCCCAGACCTTCGATATCACCATCGACACCGTCGAGGGCATGCAGTTCGATAAGGGCTACGTCTCCGCGTACTTCGTCACGGACAACGACCGCATGGAGGCCGTGATGAAGGATCCCTACATCCTCATCACCGACCAGAAGATCTCCAACGTCCAGGACATCATGCCCGTGCTCGAGGCCGTCTCCCGCGCCGGCAAGGGTCTGCTCATCATCGCCGAGGACATCGACGGCGAGGCTCTGCCGACGCTCGTCCTGAACAAGATCCGCGGCGCCCTCAACGTCTGCGCCGTGAAGGCTCCTGGTTACGGCGATCGTCGCAAGCGCATGCTCGAGGACATCGCCGTCCTCACTGGCGGCCAGGCAGCCCTCGACGAGCTCGGCATCAAGGTCGCCGACATCACCGCCGAGATGCTCGGTACCGCCAAGAGCGTGACCATCACCAAGGACAACACCACCATCGTCGACGGCGCCGGCTCCAAGGAGGCCATCGCCGACCGCGTGGCCGCCATCAAGGGCGAGATGGAGCACACCGACTCCGAGTTCGACCGTGAGAAGCTCCAGGAGCGCCTCGCCAAGCTTTCCGGCGGCGTTGCCGTCATCAAGGTCGGCGCCGCTACCGAGACCGAGCTCAAGGAGATCAAGCACCGCGTCGAGGACGCCCTGCAGGCCACCCGCGCGGCCGTCGAGGAGGGCATCGTCGCTGGCGGCGGTGTCGCCTTCATGGACGCCCTGCCCGCGCTTGAGGGTCTCGAGGTCTCTGACCCCGAGGAGCAGATCGGTATCGACATCATCAAGAAGGCGCTCACCGCTCCGGTGGCTACCATCGCCAAGAACGCTGGTTACGAGGGCGCCGTCATCGTGGACAAGGTCTCCGAGCTCCCCGCGGGCGAGGGCCTGAACTCCGCCAACGGCGAGTGGGGCAACATGATCGACATGGGCGTGCTCGACCCGGTCAAGGTCACCCGTACCACTCTGCAGAACGCAGCCTCCGTGGCGAGCCTCATCCTCATCACCGAGGCCACCGTCACCGACGTGCCGAAGAACACCCAGCTCGAGGACGCCATCGCGGCTGCCACCGCGGGTGCCCAGGGCGGCGGCATGTACTAAGCCGTAAGGCCTAAACTCCCACCGGAATCCCCCGGCGGTTCCACGCGAACGTCCTCGGCCTGCGGCCTGCGGAATGTTCGCTTAGGAATCCGCCGGGGGATTCCTGCGTTTTCGGCCTTGCATGGGCTGTGGTGGGGGAGGGGCGCTTTAGGGTCTATGCGTTCTGCCCTACATCTTGCGTATCGTTGCTCGAGAACGGGGCGGCTTCGTCATGTTCGTCGGCATTTTAAACGGCGTCGTTTTGTCGAACATACTGGACAAAAACTGGGTATTTTTGTCCAGTATGTTCGACAGGATGGCAGACGAACGATTCACGAGATGCCCTCCTCTTGACATGGAGAGGGGGTTATATGTGTTTGAAGATGTTCGACTGGTTTGAACAATCTAATGCTGCGCATCTATCTCTTGTTGCGCATTCCCCATGTGCTGCTTTGATTTAAAACACCATTAATTCCAGCACAATAAACTCCCTCCATTTCAACCTACCGTTGCGATGGAATTACCGACCGTTAATCGAAATGCGGACATATTGTTCGAAAATGTTCGTTACATTGGGCCGGATATGCTGGGCTGCGCATGCAGCAAGGTTGATGGGAGACAGATGGGAAGAAGGCAGAGCTTCGAGATGGCGGGGCGTCCGTTATTTCGCAACCTGTTAGGGCGTCCGCGTCATGTGATCGCGTACGCGCTCGCGGGCGTCGCGGTCACGGCGACGTGCGTGTTTGCGGTCCCTCCGGCGATGGCGGAACAAACGGTGACGCCCCAGACCGCCCAAGGCTACTGGTCGTTTGAAAAGAAGGGCGAGGACGGCACCTACGTCAACGAGGGCACCAAGAAGGATCTCAAGCTGACGGTAAGCGGCGAGGGCGCAAAGGTCGAGGCGAGTGATCTAACGGCGCTCGGCGACTCGCTCAGTCTGGCCGATAAGACCAAGGACTTCGATGTCAGCGTCGATAAGGCCGTTGACTCTCAGCAGAAGTACTCCATCTCGTTGTGGGTCAAGTCCGATGACAAGAACCCTGGCGAGAAGACAGCGTTGCTCCAGTTCGCCGATCAAGGCCGTACGCTCTTGTATCAGCGCGCTAATGGCGAGTTCGTCTCGTACGTCGGTGGTAACGATATTCCTTTGGGCAACGATCCCAAGCGCGGCAGCTGGGAGCACCTCGTTCTTACTAAAACTGGCGATCCCCGCAATGTGACGCTTTATGTGAATGGTCAAAAGACGGGCGCAGGCGCTTGGTCGGAGAATCTTCCCGCCGGCATGATGAAGCTCATCATCGGCGAGCACAAGAACCCCAACGATATGTCCCGCTTCCAAGGGAAAATCGACGAGCTGTGCGTCTTCGATACCGTCCTGACCGAGCAGCAGGTCAAACAGCTCTATGCCTCGTACGGCGACATCACCATCGCCGACGAGCTCGCGCGCGATGTTGAAGCTGCGCAAAAGCTTTACGACGACGCCTCTACCAAGGACGCTGCCGAGTACCAGTCTCTCAAGGTCGCTATCGACAAGGCGAATGCTGCCATAGAGGGCAAGGACGTCGAGGCCATGAAGGCTGCCAAGGCCGAGCTGGCCGCTTCAGTCGCCGCCGTGCGCGCGCTGGGTGCCACAATCAACATCGACCCGTCCGCCGTGGGCCGCGACATCGATGATTCGCTCTTTGGCATCAACCATCGGTATTCCAACTACGGCTATGGCACCGTGAACGCGGACGGCACCGTTAAGGACGACTTCGCCGCGCTCTACAAGCAGGCGGGCTTTGGCTCCCTGCGCTACCCGGGCGGCACAATCTCCAATAACTACGTGTGGACCGAGTCCATTGGCGACCTCGATCCCAGCACCAAAGAGATTGAGCGCACCCCGCAGATCCACGGCTTCTATAACAACCAGGGCCAGGCGGGCTTTATACCTGCGTTCGGCCTGCTCGAGGTCGCAGAGTTCGCGGAGCAGATGAACTCCGAGATCATCATGGTCTACGGCATCGGCCGCGGTGACGCGCTCGACGCCGCCGACATGGTCGAGTTCCTGAACGCCGAGCAGGGTACCAACCCCAATGGTGGTGTTGCTTGGGCCGATAAGCGCGCTGAGCTCGGCCATCCCGAACCCTTCGGCATCCGTTATTTCGAGATCGGCAATGAGAACAACCAGGGCGGCGATGACGGCACTGCCTCGCAGCAGTATTGGATGCCCAACGTCAACGGTGGTGCCCTTGAGGGCTATGTGGACGGTGGCACCGCGACCTTCAACAAGCAGTACGCCGTCATTCGTGGCGATTGGAACGTCGCCAAGTCTTACTCCACGGGTGAGAAGAACCAGGAATTCGC
>NZ_DAWDUX010000010.1:37627-41999 GCF_052346665.1 Collinsella sp. | reverse complement strand
CGCTTATCCCGCGCACCGATGAGAGCGGCAAGGCTCGTGACGCGGTCGTGAAGGACTCCGTCAAGGTTTACGTGGACGATGAGCTTTGGAGCCCCGTCGACAACATCAAGTCCGCCAAGCCAGGCGACAAGGTTTACCAGCTCGACATGACCACCGGCTTCTTCACCTTCGGCGATGGCGAGCATGGCGCGATTCCCGGGAAGGGCAAGCAGATCAAGGTCGACTATCAGGTTGCCCGCGATGGCTTCATCGATATCTCCCAAGCCATGCGCAGCACCATGGATCAGATCAACAAAGATGCCGGAACCCAGGACGAGATCGAGATCTACACCTCGTGGGAGGCCGACAATTTCGTCGACAAGATGCACGAGAAGAACGCCGACGCCCTCTACGACGGCATGGCCGTGCATCCCTACACCAACAAGGTGGGAAATCCCGCAAACAACGACAACACTCCCACGGTTGAGAACAAGACGCAGTGGTACCTCGACGTCATGCGCTTGGGTGACGGTGTTGCCAACAACGTGCAGAAGCATGTCGACTACATGCGCCGTGTGACGGGCGACAACACCAAGGTGCCGGTCATTTCGGAGTACGGCATCTTCCGCTCGACCAATACCATGGTCCGTTCGCAGACGCATGCACTCTACATCGCCCGTGCCATCATGGAGTATGCCGAGCAGGGGAGCCCCTACATTCAAAAGCACTGCCTGGTGGACTACTATTCCAGCGGCGCCGACTCGCTTGGCCCCACCCAGCAAGCCGTTATCCAGGCCGTTGCCCAGGGCAACCTGGACAACCAGAAGGACGGAACCGGCGAGTTCAAGTTCTTCTCCACGCCGAGCGCGCACATCTTCCAGATGCTGAATGGCAGCTTTGGCTCCAAGATGGTGGGCACGTCGCTTTCGAACGAAGGAACGCTCTCCAACGGTGTATCCCAGCATTCCGTCATGGCCTCGACCGACGAGAACGGCACCGTGTACATCGCCATCGTCAACCTGGGCCTGAATGACGTCGAGACCGCCGGCGCCGATGCCACGCTGTCGCAGAAGGTCACGCTCGCCGTGAACGGCTTGGATCTCACAGGTAAGACGCTCGAGATCAAGACGCTTTCCGGTGATACCTTCTACCAGGAGAACGACCTCGACAATCCCGATAACGTGGCGATTGAGGAGCGCACCGAGGAGGCAACGGGTGCCACGCATGAGCTTGAGCTCGCCCCGCACTCCTTTACGATCGTGGCCATTGGTGATGGCTCCGAGGAGCCGCCGGTGGATCCCGATCCGGAGCCCGAGCCCGAACCGACGGTCTACACGATCAAGCTTATGCTTGATGGTGAGCTTCACAAGACCATTGACGTGGTGGATGGCGAGCTCTCCGAGGAACTTCCCGTGCTCACTCGCGAGGGTTGGGTCTTTGAGGGCTGGTTCTATGAGGACGGCACCGCGTTCGATTCCAGCAGGCCGATTGAGGGCGATCTGGTGCTGAGTGCCAAGTGGACCAAGGCATCGACGCCGGACGAACCGTCCGAGAAACCGACCGACCCCAAACCCACGCCAAAGCCCGAGCAGAAGCCCCAGGGAGGCCTGCCCCAAACGGGCGATGCCTCGACGCTGATGGTTGCAGGTGGCGTGGCTGTCGGTGTCGCAACGACAATAGCCGGCGCACGTGCTCGCAAGCGTCGCGTTTAGTCAAAAAGGATCCGTCCATTGAGGGCGGATCCTTTTTTGCATCGCGGTCCACGTGACCGGCAAGGTTCTTGGCACCGATTGGTACGAGTGCGAGCTCGACGGCAAGACGGTCTACATGAGCGACGACTGGCTTGACCCTGAGCTGCCGCAGGTCAAGAACCGCGCGCGGGTTTCTGTGTCGAAGGCGCAATGGTGCATGATCGTTTTACCGCCCATGCATGCGTGGCGACTATGAAAGACAAAACAGCCACTATTGTCTTGCATGGTCGACACATATCGGGCGCCCCTCGTCATGTTCAATCCTGTACGCAGGTATACAATAGCTCGAGGTGTTTATCGAGCGATTGGATGCGAAATGGTGCGCACGAAGAGCCCCGGCCTTGTTCCACCCCCCTCCATCATTTGGCCTGTACTGCTTGTATTGAGCGCCGCATTTCTGCTTACGGGAGCCTTTACTAACGAATTGTGGTTTGACGAGAGCTTCTCAGTTGCTATGGCGACCCACTCGTTTGCGGAGATTTGGGACATTGGTGCTTTGGACGTTCACCCTGTGCTGTACTACTGGATGCTCCATCTGGTGAACGTAATTTTTGGAACGAATTTAATCGTCTATCGCGTGGTCACGTTGCTTCCAACGTTCTTGTTCGCCGTGCTGGGCGCAACGGTCGTTCGACGGGATTACGGCGATATTGCCGGTCTGCTGTTTGCCGTGATGTCCGTTATGTTGCCGCACGCCTCGTCAATGTCCGTGCAGCTTCGCATGTATTCTTGGGCTGCTTTTTCGATCGGGGCGTGTTTCCTGTGCGCGCTGCATATCAAAAAGCTTTCCGATGCAGGCGCCCGACGCCCGACGCGCCTTTGGGTTCTTTTTGCCCTAGCGAGCCTCGCCTCGGCATATTTGCATTTTTTTGGTGCCATTGCCGCATTCATTATTAACTTGCTGCTCATGATTCATCTGCTGCGCGGCGTTGCGGCAAAGTCGGAAAATGCTCAATCCAACATGGGCGCATTTGTGGTATCGACCGTATGCCAGCTTGCCTTGTACGCCCCGTGGTTACTTAAACTGTTGGACCAGCTCTCCGTGGTATCAACGTCTTATTGGATTAAGCTCACGCCCGCCCGCCTTGCTCAAATGATGGTATATCCGCTCGTTTCGACCCAGATGCTCGATGAGGCTCGTGGTCTGAGCGGTGGCATGTTCCAAATGGTTGCGCTGGTGTTCCTTGCGCTTGCTGCTGCGCTTCTGCTTCTACTTGCCTCTCTGTTTATCAGGTTTTGCATGATTTCATTGAGGCCGATGGCACGCGGGTCCCATTGTCGCGTGCAGCGCTCGGATGATTGGGCCGTCGACGTTTGGTGGGGCGTTGCAGTGTATGCAGGTACGGTGGCGTTCGCCTTGGCTGCTTCGGTGCTTCTGGCATCCCCTATAGCTGTTGCTCGCTACTTTTACGTTGCGTTGCCGCCTTTGCTGCTGGCCATCTCTATCGTTGCGGCAAAGCTTTTGGGTGTGCGTGCAATCGCCTGCGGCTGTGCGGCGCTCATCGCTGTGGGGCTATATGGCCAGGCGGTTTTTGTGGTCGCCGGGTATTCCCAGCTCAACAATGAGCCGATTGACTATCTCGAGGCGGTGGCGCACACCTACGATAACGATGGTGAGCCCACCGTTATTTCAAGTAATATTATGTGTGCAGGAACGTATGCGGTGATGTGCGACGATGTGCCGCAGACGTTCATTGCCCCCGATACGGGTATCGGCCGCGCGTACCGCGTGTACGCGCCCGTTATGTCGTTTGCGGCACATGTCGAGGAGGTCCTGAGTGCCTCCGGGCGATTTATTGTGGTGCTTGATGAAGACAATGCGGAGGAAAACGACGTATACGAGGTCACGTCGCTTGCAGATGACCTCGTGGCGACCGGTGCATTTGAGGTGGTTGAGGGAAGGACGTTCTATCGTCCGTACGAGCGGAACAACTATACGGTTACCGTGCTTGAGCGCATGCAATGACACGTGGCTTTGGCCACGGTTGCAGCCATGCTCGCCCCCGTTTTCCGTAGGGAATGCGGAGGCGTTGCACGTGGGAAGGGGTGCGGTTGACTCGCGGACGGGTCGACGGGCCAACGCGGCAGCTTATCGCGTGCGAATGGTGGTGGAGTACTGGGAGAAAGTCTCGGGCCTTTGACGCGTCTCGGTGTATTCGACCATGATGCCCTCAAGGTCAAATGTGTGGCTGCGCATAACCGAGACGGCGTTGAACCCATCAAGATCGATGCAGCGCTCGTCCTGCTCGGTTACGCCTTCAACGGTGATGATGCGGCGGCTTGTGGCGATTTTGATTCTGCGCTCCCCCTCTAAAAAACGATAGATGCCGCCCTCTACGATCGGGGGCGTGAGCCCCTCAACCACCGACGAGAGGTAGTAGCTTTCGTCGGTCGAGAGAGCCTTGCCGTCGGCGATGCGGACGCGCAGCACGTGCGTGAGCTCGCTTCCTGCAGGAAAGCCCGTCAGACGGGCGAGGTCTTCGTCTGCCGTGAGGTCCTCAAGTACCAGGCATCGCGTGGTCGGCGTGAAATTGAGGCGCGCTGCCATCTCGTTGAAGGTTTCAAGCCCGTCGTAGCCGCGGCTTACGTCGAGCGTGGGGTCGCGGATAACGCGCACGCCCTTACCCTGCTGCGACTGCACA
>NZ_DAWDUX010000010.1:23425-37617 GCF_052346665.1 Collinsella sp. | reverse complement strand
CGCGAGCAGCTGTACCTGCCCGTAAGCTCGTTTTCGGAGGGCAAAAACGCGCCATACGCAATATCTCCGCATTCGATGCGGCCTTTGAGATCTTGATAGATGTCTTGGTAGACCGATTTAGGCATGATGACCCCACGTCCGTGCGAGCTTACCTTGTTTGAGCTTGTACGAACATGATACTGCAACAGGGCGCGCTGGTGTACGATCGCGCATGCCGTCGACCATCAGCATGGAAACACGTTCACCGGTAAAAACCGACCGTTCAGGGAAGGTCCCTTCTCAATAATTGACTTGTACGAACAAGTAAGCAAGTATGATGCCACACAACTTGTACGAACAAGCAATCCCGTAAAGGCGCCAAGGGATGTTCGCGCAGGTGGCACGTAGCGCCCCGCAAAGGACGGGACGCACGAGAGGGGAAAGGAACTTCCTGCCATGATGCAGAAGATTCAGAAGTTCGGAGGTGCGATGTTCACCCCGGTCATGCTGTTCGCGTTCGCGGGCGTCGTGATCGGATTTGGCACGCTCTTCACGACCGAGGTCATCTTTGGGCCTCTCGCCGCATCCGACACCATGTGGTACGGCGTCTGGAATGTCATCCTTCAGGGTGGCTGGACCGTCTTCAACCAGCTGCCGTTGCTATTCGCCGTGTCGCTTCCCATTGGCCTCGCCAATAAGCAGAATGCTCGTTGCTGCATGGAGGCCCTCGTGGGCTACCTCACCTTCCAGTACTTCGTGAGCACGCTGCTCTCGCAGTGGGGTGGCTTCTTTGGCGTGGACTTCGCGGCCGAGGTGGGTGGAACGTCCGGACTTGCCATGATCGCCTCGATCAAGACGCTCGACATGGGCATGATCGGCGCTCTCGCTGTCTCCGGCATCGTGATTGCCATCCACAACAAGTTCTACGAGGTCGAACTGCCCGAATGGCTGGGCGTCTTTGCCGGTTCCACCTTCGTCTACATCGTCACGTTCTTCGTGATGCTCCCGGTTGCCTTCCTTGCCTGCCTCGGCTGGCCCCATGTCCAGGACGGCATCCGTGCCTTCCAGGGCTTCGTGGCAACCACCGGCACCTTGGGTGTGGGCGTGTTCGCCTTCCTTGAGCGCGCTCTCATTCCGTTCGGTCTGCATCACCTCATGTACAGCCCGTTCTATTATGACAATGCCGTGGTCGACGGCGGCATCTACACCGCCTTCGCCACCGCACTGCCCCAGATCGCCGCATCCACCGATTCGCTCAAGGAGCTCGCTCCCTACGCCGCCTTCACCTGTTCCAGCTGGTCGAAGATCTTCGGTTGCCCGGGCATCGCGCTTGCCTTCTACGCCACCGCCAAGCCCGAGAAGAAGAAGGAGCTGCTCTCCCTGCTCATCCCCATTACCCTCACCGCGATCTTCTGCGGCGTGACCGAGCCCATCGAGTTCACCTTCCTGTTCATCGCCCCGCCGCTGTTCCTGGTCCACTGCATCATCACGGCGTTCCTCGCCATGGCTATCAACATGGTCGGCTGCGTGGGCGTGTTCGCTGGTGGCCTCATCGAGATCAGCTCGCTGAACTTCATTCCGCTCATGGCCAATCACTGGCAGCAGTACCTCATGACGCTCGCCATCGGCCTCGTCTTTACCCTCATCTGGTTTGTGGTCTTCCGCTTCCTCATCCTCAAGTTCGACTTCAAGACCCCTGGTCGCGAGGATGATGCCGAGGAGGTTAAGTTCCGCAGCAAGGCCGAGTACCGCGCCGCCAAGAATGGCGAGCTCGCCGATGCCGTAGGCGTCGAGATCGACGAGTCCGACCCCTACGCGGTCATGGCTGCGGCCGTCCTCGAGCTGCTCGGCGGTGCGGACAACATCGTCGACGTGACCAACTGCGTGACCCGTCTGCGCGTCAACGTGAAGGACGAGACCCTCGTGGCCGACGATCCCGACTTCAAGTCCATTGGTACGAGCGGCATCGCCAAGAACGGCAAGGGCATGCAGGTCATCATCGGCCTCAAGGTGCCCAAGGTCCGCGATCGCTTCGAAGCTCTTCTCTAAGGGGTGGGCAGACGCCGGGCAGTGACGCCTTACGTCTCCCAAAACACGCCGACCATCACGGGGCCGCCCGTCCCAGCACAACCGGGCACGCCATTTTGGTACCAACCGGGCGTCGCACGTGGCCGCGGCGGCGCCCCCACAACAGGTAGGCGGCCGGATCCAGGAGGGATCAACCATGGCAAAGTCCAGCTACGCAGTAACCATCGCCGGCGGCGGCTCCACCTTCACCCCCGGCATCGCGCTGATGCTCCTCAAGGAGCACGATCGCTTCCCCGTGGACAAGGTCATCTTCTACGACAACAACGCCGAGCGCCAGGAGATCGTGGCCAAGGCCTGCGAGATCTACTTCAAGGAGAATGCGCCTGAGCTCGACTTCTCCTACACCACCGACCCAGTGGAGGCATTCACCGGCATCGACTTCGTCCTCGCCCACATCCGTGTGGGCCTGTACGCCATGCGTGAGCTCGACGAGAAGATCCCGCTGAAGTACGGATGCGTGGGCCAGGAGACCTGCGGCGCCGGCGGCATCGCCTACGGCATGCGTTCCATCGGCGGCGTCATCGAGATCCTCGACTACATGGAGAAGTACTCTCCCAACGCCTGGATGCTCAATTACTCCAACCCGGCCGCAATCGTGGCCGAGGCCTGCCGCGTGCTGCGCCCGAACTCCAAGATCATCAACATCTGCGACATGCCCATCGACCTCATGGACAAGATGGCCGTCATGTGCGGTCTTGAGGATCACCGCGACCTGCAGTACAGCTACTACGGCCTGAACCACTACGGCTGGTTCACCAAGATCTTTGACAAGCAGGGCAACGACCTCATGCCCGAAATCAAGAAGCACATGGCCAAGAACGGTTACCTCGACGGCATCAGCCACGAGGAGGGCCAGGAGCAGCATATCGACGAATCCTGGATCCACACCTTCGGCAAGGCCAAGGACGTCTATGCGCTCGACCCGGAGACCATCCCGAACACCTACCTCAAGTACTATACCTTCCCGGACTATGTGGTTGAGACCTCCAACCCCGAGTACACCCGCGCCAACGAGGTCATGGACGGCCGCGAGAAGAAGGTCTTCGGCGCCTGCCGCAAGGTGATCGAGACCGGTACCGCCAAGGGTGCGGGCTTCGAGGCCGATGCGCACGCCACCTACATCGTCGACCTGGCCTGCGCCTTGGCCGAGAACACGGGTGAGCGCTTCTTGCTCATCGTCCCCAACGACGGTGCCGTGTCAAACTTCGACGAGACCGCCATGGTCGAGGTCCCCTGCATCGTGGGCTCCAACGGCTACGAGAAGATCTGCCAGGGCAAGGTCCCGCGGTGGCAGAAGGGCATGCTCGAGCAGCAGGTCTCCGTCGAGAAGCTCGTCGTCCAGGCCTGGGTCGAGGGCTCCTACCAGAAGCTGTGGCAGGCGCTGACGCTCTCCGCCACCATCCCGTCCGCCAAGGTCGCCAAGCAGATCTTGGACGAGCTCATCGAGGCCAACAAGGGCTTCTGGCCCGAGCTCAAGTAGTCGACTTCCCCAAGCACCGCACCTCGCCCCTCAATCGTCGGGCGCCGCTCGC
Source organism: Collinsella sp. (assembly GCF_052346665.1). Taxonomy (NCBI): domain Bacteria; kingdom Bacillati; phylum Actinomycetota; class Coriobacteriia; order Coriobacteriales; family Coriobacteriaceae; genus Collinsella; species Collinsella sp. The sequence goes on along the minus strand of NZ_DAWDUX010000010.1, from coordinate 34,018 downwards.
AAGGCGTGCGCCCTCCTCTTTCAGGGCGATCTGCGGCACTTGGGAAAGCCTTAAAAACCCTTGAGGTGGCATGGTTGCGTGTTGGCAGGCGAAAGGATGTATTGGGCATGGCGAAGAAGACGAGGGCGCAGGCTGCGGCGGCTGGTACGAAGGCCGATGTTCGGCGCGAGGGGCGCTCGGGCGTGCAGGGCCAAGTAGCTCGCAACGGAGAGACGGCGGGCGCACGCAAAGCCAATGCCCCCGGCGATCGTCAATCTTGGTGGCTACCGGCACTTGACGAGGAGAACTTGTCTGGCCGTGAGCAGCTCACGAAGCGCATCTTCACGGCGGTCGAGGTCGTGCTGTGCCTTGTGCTGGTGGGGTCGGTCGCGGTGTTGTCCATGACGGGCGGTGGGCTTTCGGCCGAGGGCCTGCAAGCGACGTTCGCCGAGAACCCCGCCGCATCGATCACGCTCATCGCCGCGTGCCTGCAGCCGTTCGTGGCGTATTTGCTGCGGTTCGTCTACCGTCATTACGCGCAGGGGGACACGGGCTATGCCGTGTCGAATCTCATCGCGCTTCTGTGCGCCGAGATGTTCCTGCAAAACATCGTGGGGATCGCTGGTATGGCCGTGCTGCTCTGGCGCACCTGGAGGCGCGGCTCCGAGGGCCTTGGCGTCTGGCGTGCACACCGCGGCATCGGCGGGATGCTCGTCGATATCTCCGGTGCCCTCGTGGTGCTGGCGCTCGCCGGTATCTGCTTCTTCGCGAGCACGCGCCTTGGCGTGTAGCGGACGGCAGGCACCTTGGGCGCGCCTCTGCATTTGGAACTCTCGCGAAGTGAGTCGGCGCTGAGTACAATATGGTGCTGTGAACGCGCCCGTCTGGATGGCGGGCGCGTTTTTCGGCAAATCGAGCGCAAGGGGATACGCATGGCTCAGCAGCGCGACATGTTCGACGACATTATCGATATCAGCAAGGGCATCGATGCGCTCAAAAACCCGTTCGGCGGCATTACCGACGCGCTGATCGGCACGGTGGACGATTCCAAGCCGCATTGGAACCCGGCGGATTACAAGGAACGTCCGCGTGTGAACTGCATTCCATGCCTGGCCTGCAAGTCCGACAAGAGCGGCTGCCGCGCGTGCATCGACGTGTGCCCCGTTAACGCCATCGAGATCGAGGACGGCGCCATCGACGTGCTCGACAGCTGCCGCAAGTGCGGCCTGTGCGTGGCATCGTGTCCCACGGAGGCGTTCGTGAGCCCGCGCCTGCAGCCCAAGAAGGTTTACGACGCCGTGGCTCGCGCGGCGACCGCTCACGAGACGGCCTACGTCACCTGTACGCGTGCCCTCAAGCGCGTCCCGCGCGAGAACGAAGTCGTGCTTGCCTGCGTGGGCGATGTCACGCGCGAGACGTGGTTCTCCATCCTCACCGATTTTCCCAACGTGAGCGTGTACCTGCCGCTCGACATCTGCACGGCCTGTCGAAACGCCGCGGGCGAGGAGATGCTCGGCGAGGCCATCGCGACTGCCGAGGAGTGGGCCGGTCGTGGCATGGGTCTCGAGGTCGAGCCGAAGGACCTTGTGTGCAACAAACGCCGCGAGTACGAGCGCAAGGAGTTCGTCGACAACATCGTGCGCCAGACGGGTCTGACGGTGTCCAAGCTCACGCCGGCGACCGCTGCCGTGGCAACCGTGACGCAGCGCATCCGCGAGCATTCGAGCCGCGTGAGCGCGCTGGAGAAGACTCTCAACACCGCCTGCGGGACGACGTCGCAAAAGCGCCGCCGCGTCCTCACCCAGGGTCGCCAGCTCATGCTTTCCACACTTCAGCAGCACCCGGAGCTCGCGGAGAACGTGCGGGTGCAGATACCCGAGTGCGACCATGACAAATGCACCATGTGCGGGGATTGCGTCGCGGCGTGCCCCGTGTTCGCATGCGATCTGCTCGCAAGTGGCAAGCTCGCCATTGAATCCACGTATTGCATCGGCTGCGGCCTGTGCGCCGAGGTGTGCGGCGACCACGCCCTCACGATGGTCGAGCGCGATGGCGCCGAGCTCGTGGTTCCCGATCCCGAGGCCGAGCGCAAGGCGAAGCTCGCTGCGGAGGCCAAGGCCGAGTATGCCGAGGCTAAGGCCCAGGTCAAGAAGACCGTGGACAAGGTCCTCGACAGCGTGGAGAAGTTCGCGGAGTAAGGGACGCGGAAATAATTCGTACGACCCCGCGCTTCTGGCTCGATCTTGAGACAACATATCAGCTGAAGATGCTCGAGAGCCGGGAAATGCCCGAAGTGCGAGCGCTTGCCTGATGTGATTACCCTACATATGGTCAAATAACGCCAAATGTAGGGTAATACTCGATTAAAACTCGCGAGAGTTAACTTTCGCGGAGCTTTCACGGGGATGCATCCGCAAAAATGCCGCGAGAGTTAACTCTCGACAAGGAGTAGGCAGATTTGCAGCAAGATTGCAGGGAGGGATTGCGGTAGAGGGATTGCGGCGGAGGGATTGCGGGGCCGCGCGGCGCGAGGGGCTTGACCCCCGCGTCTCTTTGCTATGTCAACGGGCTATAATGACAAGGTTTACGTGTTAACGGCGCCATATGCGCCGCGTTGAGTAAAGGAATCCCATGGCACTCTCCATCGGAATCGTCGGCTTGCCCAACGTGGGCAAGTCCACGCTGTTCACCGCCCTTACCAAGAAGGGCGGCCTGGCCGCCAATTATCCGTTTGCTACGATCGATCCCAACGTGGGCATCGTCGATGTCCCGGACGACCGCCTACAGGCGCTCGCCGACATCGTGCATCCTGGCCGCATCGTTCCCGCGACGGTCGAGTTTGTCGACATCGCCGGCCTGGTCAAGGGTGCCGCCTCCGAGGGCGCGGGCCTGGGCAACCAGTTCCTGGCGAACATCCGCGAGTGCGATGCCATCTGCCAGGTGGTTCGCTATTTCAAGGACCCGGACGTCATGCGCGAGGCCAACCACACGGGCGATTTCGTCGACCCCGCGAGCGATGCTGAGACCATCATGACCGAGCTCATCCTGGCCGACATGCAGTCGCTCGAGAAGCAGCTTCCCAAGCTCGAGAAGGAGGCCAAGCGCGACGCCGAGCTCAAGCCTAAGCTCGAGATCGCCAAGCGCCAGCTCGAGTGGCTCAACGAGGGCAACCGCGCCGCCACGCTCGAGATGACCGACGAGGAGCGCGCTGCCGCCAAGGGCCTCTTCCTGCTCACCATGAAGCCCATGCTCTATGTGGCCAACGTCGACGAGGACATGCTGGGCGAGGAGCTCGACCCCATCGACGGCGTCGTGCCCATCCCAATCTGCGCCAAAGTGGAGGCCGAGCTTTCCGAGCTCGACCCCGAGGAGGCTCAGATGTTCCTGGCCGACCTTGGGCTTGAGCGCTCGGGTTTGGAGACCCTCGCCCAGGCGGCATACAAGCTCCTCGGCCTGCAGAGCTTCTTTACCGCGGGCGAGATGGAGGTCAAGGCCTGGACCGTGCGCCAGGGCGCCACGGCTCCTCAGGCCGCGGGCGTGATCCACACCGATTTCGAGCGCGGATTCATCAAGGCCGAGACGATCGCGTACGACGATTACGTTGAGCTCGGCGGCGAGAAGGGCGCCAAGGAGGCGGGACGTCTGCGCATGGAGGGTAAGGACTACGTCATGCAGGACGGCGACGTCGTTCACTTCCGCTTCAACGTGTAAGGAGGGACTGTAATGTTCTCGTTTGGCAAGAAAAATGGCACAAGGGCCATGGTGGCCATCATGCTTTCGTTCATCCCGCTGATCGCGGTGCTGATGGTTTTCCCGCAGCTCGGCGACCAGGTTCCCATGAAGGTCAGCTCCGCGGGCGAGGTTCTGCGCTGGGGCTCCAAGTGGGAGCTCATGCTCATTCCGGCTTTTGGCTTCCTGCTTTCGGGTGCCACGATCGCCACGGGCATCAAGAACGCCAAGGGCTATCGCGATGATAAGGCCCTCGCCGTCATCACCTTCCAGCGTGCGGTCCGCAACGCGACGGTCCAGGGAATCGTCTTCATCGTCGCCACGGGCATTATCCTGTACGGCGTCTATACCGGCTCGGGGATTGGCATCTAATCCGATCGCGTGGAGAGCTTTGTCGTCCATTGTGGACGCTAAAACGCTTCAAGCTGCATAAAACTGCTCATTGATACCCCATATCGGGTGGAAACCCGTTACAATTTTTACCTAGGTATGCGCCGCGGCCGTGCTTTGCGCGGCCGCGCATTGTTGGGGGAGATATGGAAGGGAAGCCAATGTTCTCTCTGCACAAGACGAGGGGTGGCGTGCATCCGCCCCAGTGCAAGGATATGCGGGATTTTGCCTGCACGTCCATCACGTCGCCCGAGCGAGTGCTCATTCCGCTGAATATGCACATCGGCGCGCCGGCGAGTCCGGTGGTGAGCGAGGGCGACCATGTATATGTCGGCACGCTGATCGGCCAGGTCGAGGGCTTGGGCTCCCCGATCCACGCGAGCATTTCCGGCACGGTCGCCAAGGTGGCGACCGAGCAGCTGCCCACGGGCGCCACCGCACCCGTGGTGGAGATCGTCTCCGACGGCAAGATGGAGGCCGACCCCGCGCTCAAGGCGCCCGAGTACACCACCAAGGAGGAGTTTATCTCCTGCGTGCGCGATTCCGGCATGGTGGGCCTGGGCGGTGCCTCGTTCCCCACGTGGTTCAAGATGCGCGCTCCCGAGGGCAAGAGCTTCGAGTTTCTCGTGGTCAACGGCATGGAGTGCGAGCCCTACATCACGAGCGACTACCGCCAGATGATGGAGCACACCGAGCGCGTCGTCGACGGCGTGTTCCGCACCATCGAGGCGCTCGAGATTCCCGCCGCCGTCATCGGCGTCGAGGATAACAAGCCCGAGGCCATCCTCGAGCTCCAGCGCGTGGTCAAGGAGAAGGGTCGCGAGGACCGTATCGAGGTCATGTCGATCCCCACCAAGTACCCCGCCGGTGGCGAGAAGGTGCTCATCAAGGCCACGACCGGGCGCGACGTCCCCGCCGGCGGCCTGCCCATCGATGTGGGCTGTCTCGTGGTCAACGTCACCACCATCTCGCGCGTCGAGCAGTACTTTCGCTACGGCATGCCCCTCACCTGCAAGACCGTCACGGTCACGGGCGACTGCATCGCCAAGCCGGGCAACTATCGCATCCCCATCGGCATGAGCGTCCGCGACGTCATAGAGGCCACAGGCGGCATGGTCAAGGAGCCCAGGAAGATCATCATGGGCGGGCCGATGATGGGTCGCACCATCACCGACATCGACTGCCCGATCATCAAGGCGAACAACGCCATTGTCGTCCTGCACGAGGCCGCCGTCCTGCCGGACGAGACCGCCTGCATCCGCTGTGGCCGCTGCGTGCGCGCCTGCCCGCTGTCGCTGTCGCCCTTTGCGCTCGATGGCGCCTCCCGCAGCCATGATGTGGTCGCGCTCGACGAGCTCGCCGTCATGAACTGCATGGAGTGCGGCTCCTGCGCGTACGTGTGCCCGGCGCACCGTCGCATCACCGCGGCAATCCGCGAGGGCAAGGCCGTCTACCGCGGTGAGGTTGCGCGCCTGACCGCCCCGGCCAAGCCCGCCGCCCCGTCCGAGAAGAAGGAGGCGTAAACCATGAACCTCATCAACGAGGCCTCGCCTCACTTCCACGGGAAGGGCTCCACGCAGTGGATCATGGGCATGGTGTGCCTGTCGCTTGTACCCACGCTCGTGGCGTCTGTGTTCCTCTACGGCCTCGGCGCTCCGCTGCTCGTACTGGTCTGCGTCGCCACTGCGCTCGTGACCGAGCACGTGTGCTGCAAGCTCATGCACCGTGAGAGCACTGCGGGCGACCTGTCCTGCGTGGTCACCGCCATGCTGTTCGCCTTCACCCTGCCTGCCGACTGCGGTTATTTCCCGGCCATCCTGGGCACCGTGTTCGCCGTTGCCGTGGTCAAGATGCTGTTCGGCGGCATAGGCTGCAACTTCGCCAACCCGGCTGTCGCCGGCCGCGTGTTCATCATGCTCGCCATGCCCATCGCCCTGGGTGCCTACCCCGACATCATGGGCCGACCGCTCGACGCCATCACTGGCGCCACCCCGCTGGCGATGAACGCCGCGGGTGATGCTCCCTACAGCTACATGGACATGATGTTCGGCCTGCACGCCGGCGCGCTCGGCGAGACCTGCATCATCACCCTGCTCGCGGGATATGTGTTCTTGCTCGTCCTGCGCGTCGTTGACGCCTGGGCCACCGTGCCGTTCATCGCCACGGTCGCAGTCATTACGGGCATCGCCGGTCAGGACGCCATCTACCAGGTGCTCTCCGGCGGTCTCGCCCTCGGCGCGTTCTACATGGCGACCGACTACACCACCACGCCCATGACGCCGAAGGGCAAGATCATCTTCGGCATCGGCTGTGGCGTCGTCACCGCGCTCGTGCGCCTGTTCGCCGCCGCCCCCGAGGGCGTGGCGTTCTCCATCCTGTTCATGAACATGTTCACCCCGCTGATCGACCGCTACACGCGTCCTCAGCCCGCTGGAGGTGTGAAGCATGCCCTCGTCTAGTAAATGCCCCCTGGCCCGTCATCGCAACGGTGCCATCTTCTCCGCGTTCGCGGTCCTGCTCGTCGCGCTTGCGTGCACGGGCGTGCTCGCGGGTGCGCACTACGGCCTGACCGACGCCTTCACCGCCTCCGACGCCGCACTCGACGAGGCCAAGGGCGGCGCCCAGCGCAAGGCCCTGTTCCCCGATGCCGGTTCCTTTGAGGCGCAGTCCGCCCCGGCTGTCGAGGGCCTGAACTCCGTCTACCGCGCCGACACTGGCGAGTGGGTCTTCGACGTGACCTCCTCCCAGGGCTACCACGGCGACGTTGAGCTCATGGTGGGCATCAACGCCGACGGCACCGTGGCGGGCCTGCAGGTCGTCGCCGAGAACGAGACCGACGGCATCGGCACCAACGCGCTCACCGAGGAGTACTTCGGCGGTTTCGCTGGTACGGCTGCCTCCGGTGAGCTGACGGTCGAGGAGGCGGGCTCGGGCCAGACCCACGTCGATGCCGTCTCCGGTGCGACCTTCACCTCGCGCGCCGTGGTCGACTGCCTCAATATCGCCTTCGCCGCCTACGCTCAGATGGGAGGCAACTAATGGCCTTGAATGAGAACATCGTGCGCGAGCAGGACGCTCGTATCTCCAAGATGATCCATACGCCCACGTTCCTCGTGGTCGCGGGCGCCCTGCCCGCCCTGTACGCCGCCACCTCGCTGGAGAACGGCGTTGCCATCGGCATCGTGACCGCCGTCGCCATCTTGGTGATGGCCCTCGTCGCCCCGGTGCTGCGTGCCTTCACCGGCGTGTGGTCGCGCTCTGCCGTCATGCTCATGATGAGCGTCACCGTGGTGACGCTGCTCGGGTACGCCGTGCGCGTGATCGATCCCGTCGTGTTCGAGGCGCTCGGCATCTACCTGCCGCTCGTCGCCGTCAACGCGCTCGTGGTCGCTTGGATCGCCGGCGACGGCCTCGTGGTCGCCCCGGCCAAGACGCCGCTCGCCACTGCCGCCTTCGCGGCCGTGTGCGTGTTCGCGACCCTCGCGTTCGTCGGTTTCATCAACGGCATGCTCGCCACCGGCCAGGTCTTCGGCCTCACCATGGGCGAGCTCGCCGCCACGCCGATTGCCGCCTTCGGCAAGCCCACGGGCTCGCTGCTGGTGTTGGCACTTGTGGCAGTGTTCGTGCAGTCCATCGAGCAGGTGTGCGCTAAGAGCGCTGCCGCCGGTGGCGCCGATGCGGAAGGGGGTGAGCGCTAATGGCGTTCCTCAACGCGCTCTTTACCGCCGCTCTCGATAATAACCTCGTGTTCGCGCAGCTCGTCGGCATGGTGTCCGTCGTGCTGGTGGCCGGCCGCCCGCAGGACTCCTGGCGCTTCGGCGGCATGGTCGCGGTGGCGACCGCCGTCGTCGGCGCCCTGGGTTGGCCGCTGTATACGCAGCTCCTGCAGCCTTGGGGCGTGGCCTATCTGGCCCCGCTCGCGTATGTGCTCGTGAGCTGGTCCGCCATCGTCGTCATCGCGACGGTTCTCGGTGCCGGTAAGACCGTGGCGGAGCGCGAGCGTCTGCTCCGCGCGTGCCCGATCATCGCCTGCAACGCCGCCGTGCTGGCCGTTTCGCTCGGCAATGCCGCCGCGGCTGAGACCCTCACCTGGGACGCCGCCCTCGGCAGCTCGTTGGGAGCCGGCCTGGGCGTGCTCCTCGCCGTCGTGCTGTTCGCCTTCGTGCGCGACCGCATCGACGAGCGCCTGGTGCCCGCCGCCCTGCGCGGCCTGCCCATCACGCTCGTGACCGCGTCCCTCATGGCGCTGGCGTTCACTGGAGTCGCCGGTATCGCCGGCGGCCTGTTCGTGTAAGGGGGTTTGACGATGTTCGAATCCGTGTTCTACACCGTGGCGCCCATGCTCGTCCTGGGCTTCGTGGCGGTTCCCGTGGCGCTCGTGCTGTCCGTGTGCGCCGGCGTGTACAAGTACGCCGAGTGGCGCGAGTACAAGGCGGCGCTTGCCGCCGAGGCCGAGGTCGGGGTCGAGGTTGATGCTAAGGCTGAGGCCGGGGCCGAGACTTCCGCAGCCTCACCCGAGGCCGCCGAGGCGTAGGTTCGCCGCCCCGGTGCATGCTGCTTTGGCGCCCCGTTGCCTCGGGGGCACTGGTCGCCCCGGAGCCGCCGTCATCATCATCGGTTGCGTCTCGACAGAAACTCTTTTTTGGAGGATATGAACGATTGGACCGTTCATATCCTCCATTTTTATGGCTATGCGTGGTGATCTTTGGAGGATATGCACGAATGAACCGTACATATCTTCCAAAAATGACAACAGCAAAGGCCGGGGGATGCAGATGCAAAGAGGCCTTGCATCGCAGTTGTCGTATCGGGCGGTCGAGCTGGGTAGAATCTCGGCATCAGCAGGTGGGATGGTGCGCCGTTTCGCGTTGGGCGTGATCTTTGCGCTTGAACTCATGGACGCACGCTGCCGGACGCCGAGAGCCTCAAGCGCCTCTCCGCCGCTTTTGACATCACGATGGATGCGCTTTTGGACGAACGCTCGGAGGAGTATCTGCGCCAAACGGAGCGCGATCGCCGAATCATCTTGCTATCGCTTGTCAGCAGTTTGATATTTATTCTTGTGCTCTTGCGGGCACCGTCGTTGTTGCGCTGCCTCAAACGTTCTTATGTCGGCACCTCTTGCCGCATTGGATGGCCATTATGGTCATTACCTGGGCGGTCATTCTCGTTCTTATCTATGCGCCGCTGTTTGCGATGGGGATGGCGTGAGGGCTTGAGCGCTGTTTCAAGGGATGGCGTTGTGTTAGATGTGCCTTTTGGCTCGGGCGACCCCTTTTTTTGTGTGATGGTGCCCTGTAGCGGCTAGCAAGTTGAGGTTTTTCGTACTGAAATCTGAATATGCCGAGTATGGGCGCCTGTGCGGAGGAGTCTAGCTGTGCGTTTTATGCTCGCGCGACCTTGTCTACTGAGCCGTTTTGAATACGAGTACGAAAAACCTCATCTTGTTATGAATCCGGCTCTTTCCGAGAAGCCTATGCTACTTTGTGAGGTCAATTGTCCTCGTATCTGCAGCCATGGCGGCCGTGTGTTTGTGAGGGGCGACCATGCGAAGGCGCTTGATTCTCGACGCGATGGTACTCTGTAACAGTTGAAATCAATCAAGGAGGCAGACGTGGCTGATCAGCAGAGTTTGTTCGGGGGTATGACGGGACAGGGCGAGACCGGGGTTCCAGCGCACGTCGCTGCGGACGGCGAGGGCACTGGTGCCCAGATGGTCGCCAACGCGTCAGCCGGTGCCGCCGCGGATGCATCCACCGGCTCTCGGTCCCCCCTTGAGGGCGCCGCCCATGCTCAGACGGTCGACCAGGCGGCGGCGCGTGCGGCCGAGCTGCGCCATCTGCTCGATTACCACGCCTATCGGTACTACGCCCTCGACGCTCCCGAGATTACGGACGCGGCGTTCGACAAGCTCCTCATCGAGCTCCAGCAGATCGAGGCAGCCTATCCCGGGCTCGTCACCCCGGATTCCTACACCCAGCGCGTGGGCGGTTACGTGTCTGAGCAGTTCACGCCTGTCACACACATGGCGCGCATGTATTCCATGGACGATGCCATGAACCTCGAGGAGCTCGACGAGTGGCTCGCCCGCACGGAAGATGCGCTTGGCGCCGGGCACGTGGCCTACACCTGCGAGCTCAAGATTGACGGCCTCGGTGTGGCCCTCACCTACCAAAATGGCGCCTTTGTGCGCGCCGCCACGCGCGGCGACGGCACCACGGGCGAGGACGTATCGCTTAACGTTCGCACGATTAAGGACGTGCCCATGCACCTCTCCGAGGCGGCGCTCGCGCACATGGGCGCGGACCGCGCGACCCCCATCGAGGTCCGCGGCGAGGTCTATATGCCCAAGGGCAGCTTTGCCCGCCTGAACGCCGAGGCCGACGCCGAGGGCCGCGAGCCCTTCGCCAACCCCCGCAACGCCGCTGCGGGCAGTCTGCGTCAGAAGGACCCCAAGGTCACGGCAACGCGCAACCTCGCTACCTTCATCTATGC
>NZ_DAWDUX010000010.1:19701-23415 GCF_052346665.1 Collinsella sp. | reverse complement strand
ATGCCATCGCCGACACGGCGCCGCTGCACGTTGACTCCCAACACGAGTTCCTCGACTGGCTCCGCAGTGCCGGCTTTTCGGTGAACCCCAACGTCGCTCGCTGCACTTCGCCGGCGGAAGTCCACGCCTTCTGCGCCGACGCCCTTGCGCATCGCGCCGACCTCGATTACGACATCGATGGCGTGGTGGTGAAGGTCGACGGATTCGATCAGCAGCTTGACCTGGGCTTCACCGCCCGTGCTCCGCGCTGGGCCATCGCCTTCAAGTTCCCTCCTGAGGAGAAGACAACCGTTCTGCGCGAGATTCGCATCCAGGTAGGCCGAACCGGCGTGCTCACCCCGGTCGCCGAATTCGACCCCGTCACGGTGGCCGGCTCCACCATCGCCCGCGCCACCCTGCACAACCTCGACGAGATCCGCCGCAAGGACGTCCGTCCCGGCGACACCATCATCGTCCATAAGGCGGGCGACGTGATCCCCGAGGTTGTGGGGCCGGTGTTGGACAAGCGCCCCGCCGACGCGCCCGAGTGGGATATGCCCGTTGCCTGCCCCGCCTGCGGCAGCCCCGTCGTGCATGAGGGCGATGAGGTCGCGTACCGCTGCATCTCACTCGACTGCCCCGCTCAGCTCAAGGAGCGCCTCATCCATTGGGTGAGCCGCGGCTGCATGGACGTGGACGGCGTGGGCGACGAACTCATCGACAAGATGATCGAGGCGGGCCTGCTGCACGATGTCGCCGATTTCTACCTGCTTGACGTCGATGCAATCGCCGCGCTCGATACCGGCCGCACCTACGTCAAGGACGACAAGAAGAAGGGCGTAGCCGCGGGCGACTCCATCAAGGTGGGCACCGCTATCGCAACCAAAGTCATGGACGAGCTCATACGCTCCAAGGAGCAGCCGCTCTCTCGCGTGCTGTTCGCGCTCGGCATCCGCCATGTGGGCAAGTCCGTTGCCGAGGTCCTCGCGAAGCGATTCCTCACCATCGACGCGCTGGCCGCCGCATCCGAGGAGGACATTGCCGCGTGTGAGGGCATCGGCCCCAAGATCGCGGCGTCCGTGCGTGAGTTCCTCTCCGTGCCCGAGAATCTCGAGGTCCTGCAGCGCCTGCGCGACGTTGGCCTCACACTCGAGGAGAACCTGGGTGCCGCGGTGGCGCAGGCGGCTCAAGAGACCGGCGTCGATGCCACCCTCGCGTCCGGGCAACCGCTCGCCGGCCTCACCTTCGTGCTCACCGGTACGCTCGTCAACCGCACGCGCGACGAGGCGGGCGCGGCGCTCAAGCTGCTCGGCGCCAAGGTTTCCGGCTCGGTCTCCAAGAAGACGAGCTACCTGGTGGCGGGTCCCAAGGCGGGGTCAAAACTCACCAAGGCAGAGAGTTTGGGCGTGCCTGTGCTCGATGAAGCAGCGATGGAGGCGATTCTTGCAACCGGAGAGGTACCAAATGTGTAGTACCATGCGGTGACAAAATTGTCACTTGTACGTTAGGCGGTTGCAGACATGGGGTACGCATCTGACCGCGGTCGCTCGAGGCGCCCTGTGGAACGCGATGAGGAAGCCTACGGGTCCACCGACTGGAACGGCGACGGCGGATATGCCTCCGGCGGGGGATTTGGGTCAAGTCGCGCCTCGGGGAATGGATCCGCAAGAAGGCCGGGCATTCAGCTGGCGTCATCGCGGAGTGGGAGTGCCGGCGCAGGGGCAACGCGTCGATCCGTGGGACATGCAGGCGCCGATGGTTACGAGCGTGACCGTGGCGATCGCTCTGCACACGCATCTTGGCACGGCAACGCGCGTGACGACTACGGGACGCGTTCATCCTCTCAGTATGGGTATCGTCGGAGTGGGGCATCGGGTTATCGCTCCTCGTATGCCGGCGCGGGTGGACAGGGGGCGCTCGAACGAGCCGTGTGCCTACTGCGCTCCGTACCTGCGTCTTGGTATGCCGCGCTTGCCTGCATTGTGGTGTTGGCGGTGATCATCCCGAGTGCGATTGCCCACAACGCCGCTGCTGCGGCTGAGGCTGCCAAGCAGGAAGCCGCCAAGGAGAAGGCCGCGACGAAAGCCGAGGTAAAGACCGCGTCAGAGTCCGAACAGCTTGAGGACCTCCAGTTCGATCTCACTGCGGCGTCGTTTGACGAAATGCCCACCGATGACGGACTGCGGCTGTTCTCACTGTCCGGATTGAAGAGCCCCACGATCGCATCGGACGACTTTGCTAGCGTCGAGCAGGCAATCGACGCTATCGAGGAGCAGGGAAGCGCATCCGTCGTGTTTATTGATGTGGAGACGGGCCGCGGCATCTCGTACCAGCCCGATTTGGTGACGTATGGTGCGAGCTCCTTCAAGGCCCTCTACTCCCTGTATGTGTGCGAGGAGTTCATCGAGACGGGCGACGCCTCGCTGGACACGCATTGCACGGTCAACTACTCGCTGAGCCCTGACGGGTTCTACGCGGGCAGCTCCTACACCATCTCCAGCCTCATCGAAGGAGCGATCACGCAGTCGAGCAACAACGCGTATGGAGCGTTGAGGAACGCGTTTGATCAAGAGGGGTTCGACGAATGGGTCACGGCGCTTGGCGCCATGGACGCCGTCTATCGCTCCGACTCCTGGTTCCCTACCTATTGCGCCCGTAGCTCGGCGCGCTTATGGACGGAAATGCTCAGCTATATATCGGGTGGCACGGACACGGCGCAATGGCTGAGCGACCTGACAAGCCAGACGGCGGTCTCCTTTATCCGCGATGGACTTGAGGGTATGGGCGCGACCGTGCGTGACAAGGCAGGCTGGTGCTCCGATTCCGATCCCGCGTACAACAGCGTGAGCGATGCCGGCATCGTCGAGATCGACGGGAAGACTTACATCATGTCGATCCTTACCGCCATGCCTGACTCCGAGTCGAACCGTGAGCTCGTGGGCGATTTGGCGCGTGCCCTGCTCTCGTGTCGTGAAGGCCTTGACGTGCAGGATTCCGCCGAGGCGTAGGCTCCGGGGTGCTTCGAGGCTGGCCGTGGTCGGAAGTTCTGCCGAAGTCGGGGCGTGCCGAGGGGTTCGTATGCCCGTGCGGCGTACAATGATGCGCGGAAAGCCTCGGCTAAGGAGATGCGCATGATCAAGTTGTTCGCGAGTGATTTGGATGGAACCCTGCTGAATGCCCTGCACGAGGCGGACCGCACGATCCGCGGCGCCATCAAGAAGGCGGGTGAACTCGGCGCGCATGTTGTTCCCGCTACGGGACGCTCGGTGTTGCCCATTGGCGACCGCGGTTTCACGGGCCTCAAGATTGACGCTGTGTGCGCCAACGGGTCGATTGTCCGCGGGCAAAATGGCGAGGTGCTCAAGACGTTTTCCGTCGACCCCGCATTCGTGGAGGAGCTGCTGTGCGCATTCCCGCAGATCTGCTTTGATTGCTGTACGCCCGACGGCATGTTCTCGAGCGGCAGCTACGAAATGCATCAGGCGGGATTCAAACGCGATGGCCTCATGCGACGCATCATCATGCGCGGCATGCGCGCCCGCGGCGGCGCGCATGAGGAGCAGTTCTTCGACCAGCCGCTCTCGTCAATCCTCTCGCACGAGGTCTGCAAGATCAATTGCCGCGTGACGTCCGAGGAGCTCGACCGCGAGCTCAAGGCGTTCCTCGCCGACCATGCGGATACGGTGGTCAACGCCCCGTTCGATCCCGTGATGTTTGAGATTACCGACAAGGACT
>NZ_DAWDUX010000010.1:6462-19691 GCF_052346665.1 Collinsella sp. | reverse complement strand
GCAATAAGGGCGAGTCGGTGGCGTGGCTCGGCCGCTACTACGGCATCGAGGAGGATGAGATCGCCGTGTACGGTGACGGTGGCAACGACCTGGCAATGCTCAGCCGCTTCCGCCATTCTTACGCCACGGCGAATGGCAGTGATGCCGCCAAGGCCGCCGCGAGCGCGACGATCGGCCGTTGCGAGTTCCACGCGGTACCCAAGCACATCCTCAAGACCCTCCACAGCCAGCAGTGTATTCAAATCGCGTAATCCCTTCGCCCGTTTTCGCGTTGAAGCTTGCACAACCCTTACCGTGCTGATTCCATGTTGATGCACACCGTGTGCAATAATGCACAGAGAGTGAATTAGAACTCGGTCGAGGAAAGGGGCGATATGCCTCAGCCAACGGGCACATCCGCGTGCAAGTCCGATCGTCGCAGCCTGCGCTCCCAGCGCGCGCTCAGGTCGGCCCTCGCGGAGGAGATCACGGCGGGGGAGGACATCTCGCGCATCAGCGTCGCCGCGCTCACGGAGCGCGCGGGTCTTACGCGGCGAACGTTCTACTCGCACTATAAGGACATTCCCGACTTCATCGAGCAGGTGGAAGACGCGCTTTTGGCCGAGGTTCGCACGCTCGTGCGCGCCATTGCCGAGGCGACCCTGCCCGAGCTGTACGAGAGCATCGAGCACCTTGAGCCGGCGCCCGGCTCGGTTGAGCTGCTCCGTTACATCGCCGACAACCGCGAGCTCATCGGGGCACTGATTGGTCCCGGCGGTGACCAGGCGTTTATCAAGAAAGTCATCGATATGGCCTGCGCCGCAGTGTCGGACCGCATGCAGACGGGCATCTTTCCCGGCGCGCTCGGTGCCTTTTTCGACTACTACCTCGCCTCGGTGGTCGCCTCCGAGGTGGGCGTGGTGCAGCGCTGGTTCGATCGCGACCTCGCCGAGACGCCCGAGACGATGGCGCGCATCATGACGGTCATCGCCTTTGTGCGCCCGGGCGACCTCTACGGCATGCCCATCGACGTCAATGTGGCCGCATATGGCCTCAAGCTCATGGGACTGAATGTAGACAATTGCGAAATACCCCCGAATGACCTCCTTGCCGACCTTACGGCCATGCTCGCGGGCGGCACCTCGTCTTCCCCGACGGAAGGGAACTAACTATGGCTGACGATATGCAGAACATGCAGGCGAATTGCTCTGGGGCCTGCGGTGCCCCGGATTCTCCCGAACGGGGAGAGCTCGCGGGGGTGCCGCAGGCCCCGGAGGGTGCCATCTGGAACCCCGAGAACGCCCGCGGCGATCTCCGCGTGGGCATCGATGTGGGCTCCACCACGGTCAAGCTCGCCGTGCTGAACGACGAGAGCCAGATTGTATACGCTAAGTACCAGCGCCATCACACCGACGTCCGCGCCTGCGCGCGCGACCTGTTCGCCGGGGCCGCCACCGTGCTGCCCGAGGCTCGCATGACCTGCGCCATCACCGGCTCGGGCGGTCTTCTGCTCTCGCAGTGGCTCGGCCTCGAGTTCGTGCAGGAGGTCGTTGCGAGCAAGCGCGCCGTCGAGACGCTCATCCCGCAAACCGACGTCGCCATCGAGCTCGGTGGCGAGGACGCCAAGATCATCTACTTCGACTCGGGCATCGAACAGCGCATGAACGGCACGTGCGCGGGAGGCACCGGCGCGTTCATCGACCAGATGGCGACCCTCTTGCACACGGACGCCGGCGGCCTGAACGAACTCGCCGCGCGCGCCGAGACCATCTATCCCATCGCGAGCCGCTGCGGCGTGTTCGCCAAGACGGACGTGCAGCCCCTCCTCAATGAGGGCGCCCGCCCCGAGGACGTCGCCGCCTCGATCTTCCAGGCGGTTGTGACCCAGACCATCTCCGGCCTGGCGTGCGGCAGGCCGATCCGCGGTCACGTCGCCTTCCTCGGCGGCCCGCTGCAGTACCTCTCCGAGCTGCGTCATCGCTTCTACCTCACGCTCAACCTCGACGACGAGCACATCATCGTGCCCGACAACGCCCATCTGTTCGTGGCCTCCGGCGCGGCCATGGCACATGAGTCGAGCAAGCTCGTGCGGTTCGGCGAGCTCATCGACGCCATCGACGCGCTGGGCGACACCCAGGGTGACGAGGTCGCCCGCCTGGATCCGCTGTTCGCGACCGAGGCCGACCTCGCCGAGTTCCGGGAGCGTCACGCGCGCGAGGTCGTGCCCCGCGGCGAGCTTGAGGGCTACACCGGGCGCGTGTTCATCGGCCTCGACGCCGGCTCCACCACGATGAAGGCCGCGATGGTGGGTGAGGATGGTCAGCTCCTGCACACCTGGTACGGTAACAACAACGGCGACATTCTGGGTACCGCCAAGACCATCATGGCGGACTTCTACGCGCATATCCCGGCTGGTTGCACCATCGGCCACGTGACCACCACCGGTTACGGCGAGGCCCTGCTCATCGAGGCCCTCAAGGCCGACTCGGGCGAGATCGAGACCGTCGCCCATCTGCGCGGCGCCCGCGCCTTCCTCCCCGGCGTCGAGTTCATCCTCGACATCGGCGGCCAGGACATGAAGTGCCTGCGCGTGCGCGACGGCGTGATCGAGCACATCATGCTCAACGAGGCCTGCTCCTCTGGCTGCGGTAGCTTCATCGAGAGCTTCGCCGTGTCTATGGATATGGACGTGCGCGCGTTCGCGGCCGAGGCCATCGCGGCGAAGAACCCCGTCGACCTGGGCAGCCGCTGCACCGTGTTCATGAACTCGCGCGTCAAGCAGGCGCAGAAGGAGGGCGCCACGGTGGGCGACATCGCGGCGGGCCTGTCCTACTCCGTGATCAAGAACGCCCTGTTCAAGGTCATCAAGCTGCGTGATCCCAAGGAGATCGGCACGCAGGTGATCGTCCAGGGCGGCACCTTCATGTCCGACGCGACCCTGCGCGCGTTCGAGCAGCTCACGGGCGTGCACGCCGTGCGCCCCGACATCGCCGGCTGCATGGGCGCGTACGGCGCAGCCCTGCTCGCCCGCGACCGCGCCGGCGCCTCTGGAGTCTCGACGGTGCTCTCTGCCCCCGATATCGCCGCGCTGACGGTCGAGCAGAGGCACGCCCGTTGCGGACGCTGCTCCAACAACTGTCAGCTCACCATCAACGACTTTGGCGGCGGCCGCCGCTTCATCACGGGCAACCGCTGCGAGAAGGGCGCGGGCCACAAGAAGCAGAAGTCTGAGGCGCCCAACCTGTTCGCCGCCAAGAACGACCTTCTGTTCAACCGCCCGACCCTGGCGCCCGAGGAGGCTCCGCGCGGCACCGTGGGCATCCCGCGCGCCCTCAACATGTACGAGAACTACCCGTTCTGGCACGCGTTCTTCACGCGCCTGGGCTTCTCCGTCGTGCTTTCCGACAACTCCAGTAAGGCCACGTACGAGAGCGGCATCGAGTCCATGCCGAGCGAGAGCGTGTGCTATCCGGCCAAGCTCTCCCACGGCCACGTGATGAACCTCATCGAGAAAGATCCGGATTTCATCTGGATGCCCTGCGTGCGCTGGGAGCGCAAGGAGGATCCGTCGGCGGGCAACTGCTACAACTGCCCCATCGTGATGAGTTACCCCACGGCGCTCGGACTGAATATCGACGACATCAGCGAGAAGCACGTCGAGTTCATGTATCCGTTCGTGCCCTACCACGACAAGATCGAGCTCAAGCGCCGCCTGTATGAGCTGCTCGCCGTCGAGCGCGTGGCCGATGCGGAGGCCGGACGCGGCCGCGTGCACGGGCCCAAGCTCACCCGTACCGAGATCGACGACGCCGTGAACGCCGCCTACGAGGCCGACGCCCGCTTTCATCAGGACATCCAGACCATGGGCGAGGAGGCCATGCACTGGATCGAGGAGCACGGCGGCCACGGCATCGTGCTGGCGGGGCGTCCCTACCACAACGACCCCGAGATCAACCACTCGCTGCCCGAGCTC
This sequence comes from Collinsella sp., assembly GCF_052346665.1. Classification (NCBI taxonomy): domain Bacteria; kingdom Bacillati; phylum Actinomycetota; class Coriobacteriia; order Coriobacteriales; family Coriobacteriaceae; genus Collinsella; species Collinsella sp. The sequence continues at coordinate 15,739 of NZ_DAWDUX010000010.1, read as the reverse complement.
ATCGCGAGCTTTGGCTTTGCGGTCCTCACCGAGGACTCCGTGGCGCACCTGGTGAAGCCGGAGCGCCCGATCCGCGTGGTCGACCAGTGGATGTACCACAGCCGCCTCTACGCGGCCGCGCGCTTCGTGACCATGCGCAACGACCTCGACCTTATCCAGCTCAACTCCTTCGGCTGCGGCCTGGACGCCCTCACCACCGACCAGGTGCAGGAGATCTTGGAGGCCTCCGGCAAGATCTACACGGTGCTCAAGATCGACGAGGTGTCCAACCTGGGCGCCGCACGCATTCGCATCCGATCGCTCATGGCGGCGCTCAAGGACCAGGAGGCCGAGCGCGCCGCCGAGGCCGCCGCGTCGGGCGACGCCTACGAGCCGGGCGAGGCCTCGCCCGTGGCGCCCTCCACCGACGCGCCGGTGTTCGCGACGCACAAGTACGCCCTCGAGGCGCAGCGCGCGAGCAAGAGCGCCGCGTTCCCCAAGGTCGCGTTCACCGAGGAGATGCGCGACGCGGGCTACACCATCCTGTGCCCGCAGATGGCGCCCATCCACTTCGACCTCATCAAGGAGGTCTTCCAGGCGGCCGGCTACAACCTGGAGCTTCTGCCCTCCACGGATCGCGGCGCCGTCGAAGCCGGCCTGCGCTACGTGAACAACGACATCTGCTACCCGTCCATCCTGGTCACGGGCCAGATCATGGAGGCCATCGAGAGCGGCCGCTACGACCTGTCCCGCACCGCCGTGGTGATCACGCAGACGGGCGGCGGTTGCCGCGCCACCAACTACATCGCGCTCATTCGCAAGGCCCTGCGCGAGAGCGGGCACGCCGATATCCCGGTCATCAGCCTGTCCGCGGTCAAGCTGGACGAGCAGAACCCCGGCTTCAAGCTCACTCCCGCCATGCTCAAGGCATGCGTGTACAGCGTGTTGTTCGGCGACCTCATGATGCAGATGCTCTACCGCACGCGTTCCTACGAGGCCGAGCCGGGCTCCGCGAACGCGCTGTTCGAGGAGTTCATGGACCGCGCGCGCCGCATGGTGCCGACCTTCACGCGTCGCAGCTTCACCAAGCTCTCCCGCGAGGCGATCGACGCGTTCGATGTCCTGCCCCTCACCGGCGAGGGCACCAAGCCGCGCGTGGGCGTGGTCGGCGAGATCCTCGTGAAGTTCCATCCCACGGCGAACAACCACGTGGTCGACGTCATCGAGGCGGAGGGCTGCGAGGCCGTGGTGCCGGGCCTGCTCGACTTCTTCCTGTACTCCATGAGCAACGCGCAGGTGCAGAAGGGCGAGCTCGGCAGCTCTGCCGCTGCGCGCGCCAGCATGGACGCCGCCATCCGCCTGGTGGATTGGATGCGCAAGCCGGTCGAGGACCTGCTCGAGCGCAGCGTGCGCTTCGAGCGCCCCGAGCCCATCTCCGTGATGGCCGACAAGGCGAGCCAGGTGCTCTCCCTGTGCAACAACATGGGGGAGGGCTGGCTGCTCACCGCCGAGATGCTCGACCTGATCGACCACGGGGCGCCGAACATCATCTGCACGCAGCCCTTCGCGTGCCTGCCCAACCACGTGGTGGGCAAGGCCGTGATCAAAGAGCTGCGCCGCCAGCATCCCGAGAGCAACATCGTGGCCGTGGATTACGACCCCGGTGCGAGCGAGGTCAACCAGCTCAACCGCATTAAGCTCATGATCAGCGTCGCCAAGGAGAACATGCGCGCGGGCAAGGGCTTCGTGATGGAGCCGATCGCGACCATCCGCCGCGACTCGGTGACGAGCCGCATGAAGCCGCACCATCTCACGAGCGATGCCGAGGTCGAGCGCGTGGCGCATCGGCTGAGCCGCGGCCTGCACTGGAGGCGCGCGAGTAGGGGCGACACGGAGGAGTAAGCATCTCGACCAGGCATCTTACCCGAGGATAAGTTTCGATGAAAAAGGAGGCGGCCGCCCGAGCCGCCTTCTTTCTCTCATGTCCAAGAAATGGGAGGCAGCCTATCACCGGGCTCGTCTCCTTTTGTCGTTTACGTTCCAAGCTGGCAAGCCTAAATGAGGCTTTTCGTATTCAAATCGGGATTCGTCGAGTAGGTGGCATTTGCGGCCTCCGGCGACCTGCGGTTTTTCCTACCGCCACTTTCGGCCTACTCGCGAGTTTTTAATTTCGATACGAAAAACTTCAAGAAGTGCGGCGCGCATCTCCGAAAGCGCGTGCCGCCAACGTAGTCTTGGCATAAAACGAGCGCTCTGGCGACTGCGATTGTCAAAAACGGTGCTTGTGTGACCGACGAATGGCAAAAGAAGGGGGCGGCTGGGCCGTTAACGAGAATCGAGCGATGCGGTAAACAAACGTATGTCAGTTATCTGCGCACCAAAGAGACATCTCAGAGAGCTGATAGCATTTATCTTCAAATAATGATGTGACACCCATCCACTAAATGGCATTGGTAGTGACTGGTCCGGTTACACGAGCGGAAAACTGACAGCGCTATCGAACTGTTGCGCCAAACGGCAGCAACGAGAGCTTCGCCATCTTGAACGCCTGGCGGCCCAGGGGAATCCCGACGATGGCGATGCAGAACAGACACCCGACGCCAAACCAGTAGAGCGCGGTGAAGACGCCGCCTCTCGTGCGGGTTGCTCGAGCTATTGTTGCTGAGAAGCCTTCGCGCCAGCCTCTTTCGCGCGTTTCCCTATTTGATCTTGTATGCGCGCCCAGAGCTTCGGGCGAATACTTTTCGCGTTCAATACGGCCCGCAGCTTCTCTTTTGGCTCGGGAATAATATCGATATCGATCTGCTGCGTGTCTTTCAGGTCTTCGAGGAGTATCTGGTCGTTCAAGATGTTGACTCCGAAGCAGAGCAGTACGGAAAGGTACATGCTCGAGTCCTGCCAAAAGGTAACCTTGAATTCTGTTTCGGGATCATCGGACCTTAGTCCTTTTCTGTATCCGGAGAAGCCCCAGACTTTGCAAATCAAGTTGCTCAGGGCGTGGTCCATGCAGCTGCAGTATGGCCAGCCGCTCCTTTCTCCACCTTGGAAAACAAGTTTCTTCTCTTCCAGGGGTTTCGGCATCGCGCGCTTTTCGTACCAAGTCCAATGGATGGCATCGCACTTGTGTCCACCCCAGACACCTCCCTTCTTCCTGTCAAGCTCGGGGTCGCTCAACAGTTCGGCGTAGTCGCTCAATACGCTGCACCCTTGGGAGTATTGGAGCCACAGATCGTCAAACAGGTAGCTGTTTGCAAGCTGGTTGCGCACCAGCAAGATGAGCTGCCGAGCCAGGGCATCCCGCTCGCTCATGACGCGTTCCAAATCCTCGATCTCGCTGTCGAGCTCGTCCGTTATCCTCTCCCACTCGCTTGTAAACTCTTCGGGGTTGGCTGCGTAGGGTCGGATCTGCTCGAAGATCGCTTCGAGAAATTCTCTGGCGGTAAGGTTCGTTTTGTCGCTCATTTGTCGTCTTTCTTTCTCTCCGTCCGCGTGACTACTTCATTTATGTGACGGGTGGGCCTGATATCCGCAGGAATCAGAATGTCCCCGCCCACTCGCAGTCTACTTCCTCGGGTATAACGGCGCGCATCTCGTGCGTCTCGTCATCGGCGAGCAGGATGCTTCCATCTCCGAGCGGGCGGAAATCGAAATCGGTCGAAAACGTGTCGCAGGCCATGAATCGCTCGCCACTGAAGCCTTGCTCCTCAAGCTCGTGGACGGAATAGACGGGCGTGTGGCCGACGATCTGGTCGAGGTGCGGCATCCCGAGGACCGTGAGTTCGCTGGTCGATGCCCACAGGGGGCCGGGGATGCTTATGCCGCCACGTCCGGGGCCGCAGAGGTTGAACAGCAGGAGCTCCTCATCGTTACCATGATCGAACATCTCGATCAGCGCGTGGTCAAATGCAGCGTTGAGCCGGGCGGCAAGCGACTCGGCGGAATACGATGGCTTGCCGAAAGGCTCGGCCTCGTCATCGATTTCAAGCACAATGTCCGCGAATTGGCTGGTGAGACCCGCGTGCGTGGCGAGCCATCCATCGACGGCGGCAGCCATGCGCACGTTCATCTGGGCGAGCAGGCGCCGGACGGGGACGATGCAGTTCAGGTTGGTGCCGGGCCCCCGACGCTCGACGAGGTACTGCATGTCGTGGTTTCCCAGCAAGACGTCTACCTGTACGCCGCGGTTGCGCGTGCAGTCGACCCAATCCACCTGGTATTCCAGCCCTCTGAGCAGCTTTTCGGCGTCGGTCTCGTCCCTGTCGGGGCTGTAGTCATCGCAATAATCCCCGAGCAACACGACCCGCTTCGCGCCGAGGAACCGGATGGCGTTGTCCACGATCGGCAAGACCAGATGTTGCTTCTGATGCATGTCCCCAACAACGATGGTCCTCATGTCTTCTCCTTTCAGGGGAGGGTCAAACAATACAATATTCTAATAATCACGTCTCCCTATTAATAAACAAGTTTTATAAAACAGCTGTTAGATGGCTATGGGAAATCGTCAAGGACAGAGGGTCTAAAAATAAAACGTCTAATGGTCGCATGCTATCAGATAGACGGAGATCTGTGGCGAGGTGTACTCGTTGAACTCCTCTTTGGGCTCCGTGTCGGAGAGGGGTCCAGGCGCGCAGCGTGCCGGTATCGTCGAGGTCCGTGTTAATGGCGGTGCAGAAGTTGCCGGCAAAGAACGCCTGGCATACTCATCTGGGCGCGCCTTGACGGCTCGTCATCGGTTCAGCTTTGTCGCTGATCAGTCCCTATGGAACAGCTCGCGGGCACGCTCCTTGAGCTTTGTCGCACGGATGACGCCCTCGTAGGACTTCAGCTTGATTTCGGGGAATGCGTTAAAGAAGCGCAGTTCGCGCCGGGTCATCATGGTCTTGAGCTTCTCGGGGGCGGCTTTCTCGGCGCGCGTCGCGATGCCATGTGCATGGCGGGCGACCAATCTCACCCCGCGCGTCCCCTCGGCGATGAAAGAGGGGAGCTCCACCCTTCCGCGAACGGCCTCGAACGTGCCGTCCGACATGTCGGCGAGCCACGAATTGAGTGCCCGGCTCCGCGCCTTGAGTTCGGCGGCCGAATCCAGTATCGGGGTGGGCACCTTGTCGAGCAGCGAGGTGGATGCGTCCTTGAGGGAGTCGTTGAACTTGTCGGCGATCTCGATGCGCAACAACTCGAGTTTTTGGGAGAGCTGGCGCCAGCTCACTACGGCGAACACGGTGTCGATCGCGATGCACGCGGCGCACCCGAGCGCAATGACTTTCAGCGCGAGGGAGGGGATGAGCTGCAGCGCGGCGAGGAGCGCGGGTTCGGCGACGCGGCAGACGATCACCGCGCCGGCCCCGAAGAGCGCGGCTCCGTATAGGCAGACCCTTCCCTTGATGTTGAAGGGGAGCTTGGAGTAATCCCAAAAGCGCGCGCCGGTGAGCCGTTCGAGCAGGGCGCCCACGGTGTACTCGATTGCGCTGCACACGAGGGCGGCGGCGAGGAACTGCGTGAAGACGCCGGGTATGTCGCGCAACAGCAGCCAGCACGCGACTGCCCCCACGCCGTAGATGGGGCAATAGGGGCCGAGGAGGAAGCCGCTGTTGGCGAAGTGACCGTAGTTCGCCATGGCGCAGACGGTGGATTCGTAAAGCCAGCCGGCGAACGAGAAGACCAAAAACGAGAGGAACAGCGCCGACAGGGGAGCGCCGGTTGAGAGCAGCGCCGACAGGGGAGCGCCGGTTGCGGTCAGTGCGGCGAAAAATCCATCAAGGCTCATCGACGTTACACCGCCCGATTCTTGCTCGATGCCCGCTTGGGCAGGCGACCCGCGATGGTCTCGTGAAGGGCGCACGCCTTGTCGGCGAGGCAGACGATCCACGCCTCGCGGCAGGTCGGCGGCATGGGCGCCAGCGGGAACATGTGACGGGCGATGATGTTGCGTTCGCGCGCGGTGAGTTCAAAGTCCTCCTCGGCGCGTGCGAGGGCCGTCGAGGGGTGCGTGAAGCCGTGCAGGCGGTGCGATGGATCGGGGTCGTGCCAGTCGTAGAGGAAGTAGTCGTGCAGCAGCGCGCCGCGGATGAGCGAGGCGCGGTCGACGCGGACTCCGGCGCGGCCGAGGAAGTCCGCCATGGCGACGCTCGCGCGGGCGACCGAAAGCACATGGGCGTGCACGCTCACGTCTCCATGCTGGATGAAGCCGTGCGTGAGGCCAAAGCGCCCCTGTGATTCGAGCGCGCGTGCGGCGAGCTCGACTTCGTCGGCGGCGTGGGACGCGCACGGAGCGTGGCAAGAACCTGCGCATCCGCGTTCCCGTGCGCATGCCATGTTGCTCTCGAGTTCGTTCGCCACGGTCCACCTCCTCGTGGTCGCTTCAACGCAAAGCGGGCTGTCGGCGTATCGAGCCGATGCCCCGGCGTTAATGCCAAGACGTTACCACGCAAATGAGGACGCTCCGTGCACTTGGTGTGTTCGTTGTAAAAAACTGTTCTTTGCTCGCGTTTGGTCGGATGGGGTGTTTCAGTCCTGTCGATCGTTGGGAGATGATACCTGCCGCGACGTCGCTGTTCCTATTGGCGACCGGTCCGTTGCTTCTTATCCGCGTCGAAAACCCTATCCCACGCTGAACTCGACGCGCTCCACGTCGGGGGCGTCCAGGCGTATCAGCTCCTCCGCGATGGTGCGCTCTCGGCTGGCAAGGGGCTCCGACGTCGTGACGCGAGCCACGAGCTGCTCGGTGCCGCTTTGCCTCTCGGCCCCGTCCCCGCCCTGCGCCTGGGCGGACACCTCCATGCCGATCGAGTAGTTCTTGAATTTCGGGCACACCACGGCGAGCTCGCGTGCGGTCTCGGCGGCGCCGTAGTGGTCGGTGGCTCCGGCGGCCTGCTCCTCGGCGGTGGCGAGCATGTTGCCGGTAAGTATCACACAGGGGATGGCGAAGATGGCGGTTCCCAGCATGATGCGCCAACGAATCTTGTGCGACTCGGCACGCACGAGCTCGTCTTCCGCTTCCGTCACCACTCCGTCGTCGTTGAGGTCGCGCTTGAGCGGCGTGTGCAGCAACAGCAAAACGACCGCGGCGGAGAGTGCGATGAAGACGACGTTGATGCCGAATTCATACAGCGCCCCAAGGAAGACCCCGGCATTGGCAACGGCGAGTCCGTAGCCCGCCGCGCACAGTGGAGGCATGAGGGCTGTGGCCACAGCGACGCCCGAGATGACGGTTGCTGGTTCTTGGTCGCGTGAGTTGCCCAGGCCACCCGCGAAGCCACCTACGAGTGCGAGCATAAGATCCCATACAGTGGGCCCCGAGTTGTCAACGAGGGCGGGGGTCATGCCCGCGACTGGCGAGAGCGCAAAATAGATGGTCGACGTAATGAGGCAAAAGGCCATTTGGAGCACGAGGCCGCCCAAGGCGTCGCGCATAAGCGCCCGATCTACCGTAGCGACACCGTAGGCGATGGCGAGCACGGACCCCATGAGCGGGCAGATGAGCATGGCGCCCACGATGGCGATGTCGGAGTCGGTGTCCAAGCCAATGCACGCAATGATCATTGCGACGATGAGGATGCACAAATGGGTGCCCGTAAGACGGGCGCCGTTGACGAAGCGCTTGCGGATCACATGGTAGGGCGCGCGCCCCTCGCGGATATTGAAGGTGCGGCAAACGAATTTCTGCACGCCCCTCCAGACGCGTTGCAGCGCAGGGCGATCGCCGTGGCGCCGCCGATGTCTGTCGATGTACTTCTGCCGCATGTTGTCGTCGTTGCTCAAGGCGCTCACCTGTTGTTGTGGTTGGAATCCATATTGTGGAGTCGCGGAAATTCTATCTCTAAAGTGCTTGGAGTCGAGCGCCGCTCGCAAAGCGATGCGAAGCTGATGGATAAGATGTAAAGTACAGTTTACGTCTGGGCTTGATTGAGGGCGCAGGGGAGGTGCAGAGATCCCAATGAGGCAAAAGCTGTCGTTGACCGTGTTGCATGGTGGGAAATTTGTGCGCGTGCCCAAAGCGCTGGCGATTGGCACCGGCACGAGGGGGTTCACGGTCTCCGAGCGCGATGCAATCGCACGCGCCGCTGTTGCGGGGTTCAAAATCGTCGTGTTCACCGAGCTGTATGGAAGGCAAGCAGCGAAGGAGTTCAACGGGGTTGACGGAGTGTCCATAGCGGTCCCCCGCGATTCGAGGCTTATGCCGGGTCCGCCCTTGACGCGCCGAGCGGCGCGGGTGGAGGCACTGACGACGGTGCTTCAAGGATGGGGTATGGGCTTGGAAGACGTGGTGGCAGTCGGTACCAGCCCCATCGATCGCGACCTGCTCATGGCAGCGGGTGCCCCCATTGCCCTGGAGGGGGCAGGTTATGACGCTTTGGCAGTTGCCGGTCTCAGGTTTTCCGCACGCGAGGCCGACGGCCTTGTGCGGGCGATTGATGCAGCGTGCACGTTGGTCTCGAATTGCAGAGTGCCTACCACTCGTCCACACGATCGTGGTTGATGGGGGTGTAGAACAGGCGCTGCAGCTCTTTGGGCTCGCGCGTTTGTCCAAGGGCCCACATGGTTTTTGCCACAAGTGCCTCGGTGGTCATGTCTCCGCCCTTGAGGACCCCGGGGTGTTCGGCATATGCGCGACCGACCTCGTATACACCAAGGTCAAGGCCTTCTTCGGGCACTTGGGTCGTCATGACGATGGTGCGCCCCGAGTCGACCCAGTCAAAGATCGCCTCTTGGAACGATGAGTTGTCGGCGCCGAGTTCGGGCACGCCCCCCATGCCGAAAGTTTCGAGGATGATGGCGTTGTAATCGGGTTTGAGCAGCTCAAACATGTGCGGGGTGAGACCCGGAGTGAGCTTGAGGACGCACACGCGGTTGTCAACGTGAGTGTAGAAGCGGGGGCCATCTTCGCTTGTGAGGCGCTGGTCAATTGGGGCGCCGGCACCCACGGAGGCGGTGCCCATGGATGCGGCGACTTCGCCTTCGGCAAGACCTGCGGCCACGGCAACGGAACCGCTGCGGATAATCTTGCCTTGCCGCAGGTAGGCGAGGACGGGATAGTTGACGCTGGCGAACGCGTTGAAGCTCATGGTGCGCTGCTTGCGGGCTCGCGTGCCGGCGATGGCGTAGCCGCCAAAGACGATGGAGACGTCGCGTGAGCGGTCGTCTGCCGCGTACACGAGGCTCTGGTACAGGTTGATCTTGGCGTCGGTGAAGGGATTGCCCATGGGCTGCTGGGAGCCGGTGAGTATGATGGGTTTGGGGCTGCCTTGGATAAGGTAGGAGAGCGCCGCGGCGGTATATGCCATGGTGTCGGTGCCGTGCA
>NZ_DAWDUX010000010.1:0-6452 GCF_052346665.1 Collinsella sp. | reverse complement strand
ATGACTACGAACCCATCGTGGGCGTCGTAGCCCTCGCGGATGACCTCGGCGATGCGTAGCCAGTCGGCGGGTCGCATGTTGGTGCTGTCGATGTTCATGGGCTGCACGATGTCAAGCTCGTAGAGGCCTTCGATTTGGGGCACGCTGCGTGCGAGTTCCTCACCAGAGAGAGCGGGGGAGAGGCCATTGCCTTCCTCGGCCGAGGCGATCGTGCCGCCCGTGGCAATCAAAAGAATGCGTTTCACGCGTGGGCCTCCTCAACATGGCGGGTTACGACGACTCAGACATTGTAGTGGATGCCGACTGCTGCGAGAGATGCGTTCGCGGATGACGCGAGGAGGTTTTACGAGTCGTATCGGCACAATGTGGCTAAAAACCATGTAAGGATTCTGCGCACGCGCAGCTTGGCGAGTATGATGTACCAATTGGCTAACACGTCTCGCCGTCGATTATGGCGGCACGGTTGGGAGGGTTCATGACCCAGAATGCATCCGAGCGGGCCGCGCAGAAGGTGCTGGTCTTCGACTTCGGCGCGCAGTATGCGCAGCTCATCGCCCGTCGCGTGCGCGACCTGCATGTATATTCCGAGATCGTCCCGTGCGACATCACGGCCGAAGAGGTGCGCGAGATGGCGCCCGCGGCGCTGATTCTGTCTGGCGGCCCCGCGTCCGTGTACGCGGAGGACGCGCCCACGGTCGATCCCGCAATCTATGACCTCGGCCTGCCCATTCTGGGCTTCTGCTACGGCCACCAGGTGACCGCCGTCACGCTCGGCGGCGAGGTGGGCCACTCCGAGATCGGCGAGTACGGCCCCGCCACCATCGAGCGCGACCGCGAGAGCAAGCTCTTCAACGCCACGCCGCTTGAGCAGACCGTGTGGATGAGCCACCGCGACGCCGTCTCCCGCGTGCCCGAGGGGTTCGCCGTGACCGCGAGCACCTCCGTGTGCCCGGTTGCCGCCATGGAGGACGCCGAGCGCCGCATCTACACCACGCAGTTCCACCCCGAGGTCAAGCACACCGAGCACGGCCAGCAGCTGCTCCGTAACTTCCTGTTCGACATCTGCGGGCTTGAGGCCAGCTGGACCATGGACAACCTGGTCGAGACCATGGTGGGCGAGTTCCGCGCCGCCGTTGGCGAGGACCGCGTGATCCTGGCGCTGTCCGGCGGCGTCGACTCCTCCGTGGTCGCGGCCTTGGGCGCCCGCGCCGTCGGCCGCCAGATGACCTGCGTGTTCATCAACCATGGTCTGCTGCGCAAGGGCGAGCCGGAGCAGGTGGAGGAGGTCTTCACCAAGCAGTTCGACGTCGACTTCGTGCACGTGCACGCGGAGGCGCGCTACGCCGCGCTGCTCGATGGCGTGACCGATCCCGAGGAGAAGCGTCGCATCATCGGCACGCAGTTCTGGAACGAGTTCTTCGCCGTGGCGAAGGATCTGGAGACCGACGGCCGCCCGGTGAAGTACCTGGCGCAGGGCACCATCTACCCCGACATCATCGAGAGCGGCGCCCGCAAGACCGGCGGCAAGACGGCCACCATCAAGAGCCACCACAACCTCATCCCGTTCCCCGAGGGCGTGCACTTCGATCTCATCGAGCCGCTCGACCACTTTTTCAAGGACGAGGTGCGCGAACTGGGCCTGTCGCTGGGCCTGCCCGAGCACATCGTGCACCGTCAGCCGTTCCCGGGCCCCGGCCTGGCGATTCGCATCATCGGCGCGGTGAGCCCCGAGAAGCTCGAGATCCTGAAGAACGCCGACGCCATCGTGCGCGAGGAGCTGGACGAGTACAACGCGCGCCTGTTCGAGCAGACCGGCGAGCGCAACAGTGAGCACTCCTGCTGGCAGTACTTCGCCGTCCTGCCCGACATCAAGTCCGTCGGCGTTATGGGCGACGAGCGCACCTATCAGCGTCCGATCATCCTGCGTGCCGTCGAGTCCAGTGACGCCATGACCGCCGACTGGGCCAAGCTGCCCTACGACGTCCTGGCCCGCATCTCCGGCCGCATCGTGGCCGAGGTTCCCGGTGCCAACCGCGTGTGCTACGACATCACGTCCAAGCCGCCCGCGACAATCGAGTGGGAGTAAGCCGATAGGGCTCTGACCTGCTATTTTGAGTGCCGCACTGTGCCGCTGAGTTTCGTTTCGTACGAGAGTCATGGCAAAGCCGCCAGCGACGGCGGTGAGTAAATACGATAATCTGGCCTCCGTTCCCGCGTTGGGACGGAGGCTTTTTCTTTGCTCATTTACTCCCTTTCACCTGCGATTTCGCCATTTACTCCCCCGTGTTTCAAGACGGCAAGACACTGGGCGGTATTCGGGGGAACGGGAGTAAGGATTTATCCCAAGTGAGTGGACGCGCGATTTTTGTCCCCGAGGGCGAAACGAGCCCCTTTAGGGGTCCGTGAAACTCAAATCGAACTCAATAGGCTTTTCAGCGGTCTCCGCACGGCGTTTTCCCAGGTGGCTAATGGGGAGTAAAGAATCTCATCGTCTCAATGAAAACGGGAGTAACCAGGGGAAATGCCGCGGCGTGCTGCCGCGTGCCGTCATGTAAGCCACCGTGTAATTTACTCCCCAGGCGCGCCGGATATGCCTTGGCATGCAATGGGGAGTAAAAACTCAGCTTGTGCAGGAACGAACGGCGCTCGCCGCCTAACCTGGCGTTCTGATTCGATTGCGTTGGTTGCGAAATGCGGAGAGCCGCTACAGCGAGGCTTTCCAGTCCTCGTATTCGTTGGCGTCGATCTCGCCGTTCTCGAGCTGCGCGCGCTTCTCTGCCCAGAGCCCGATCGCCATCGCAGTTTTGGGTCCGTGCGGCGCCTTGGGGTTCAGGGAGAGCCTCGTGCCGTCGGCTGCGGGCACGATGCCGAAGGAGTCCTCGAGCCGCACGAGCAGCGACATGAGGTCGCCCGCGGTCTCGACGCCGTAATCCTTGAGGGCATTGACGGATACGCCGAGTGCTGCGGCGATGGATTCGAGCAGCTCGGGCTTGACGGCGCGGATGCCACTCTCATAGTGGCGCACGGCCCCCTCGGTCAGACCGACCGCCTCGGCGAGCTGCGCCTGCGTCATGCCGCGCAACTTGCGGTACCGCCTTATGTTCTCGCCTACGGACATGCGCCCTCCTCCTGGAATTACGTACCCGCACATCTTATCAGCGTACGCAAATGTACGCAATTCTATTGACAGTACAGATATGTACGTTTACTCTGAATCTGTAAACCGTACGTATCCGTACGCTGTTGATAGGAGGAACCATGGACGAGAAGGTGGCGAAGACACCGAGGCCGCACATGCTGGACGCCGACGAGGTCGCGGAGCTGCTGAGGATCAAGAAAGGCAGCGCCTACGAGGTGATCAGGAAGATAAACGCCGAGCAGGAGGCGCGCGGGCGCGTGGTGATCCGCGGGCGCGTCCGGAGCGACGTCTTCGACGCCCTGTACTTCCCGGAGGTGGACTGACATGCCCGTGTACAAGGATGACAACAACGGCACGTTCTACGTGCAGTGCTACTACCGCGACGCCCGCGGCTCGAAGCGCCACAAGACAAAGCGCGGCTTCTCCTCCGAGGTGGAGGCCGCCGTGTGGGAGGGCCAGTTCAAGAGCCTCAACGGCGGGACCATGGACATGACGTTCTCCGAGTTCGTCGAGGTGTACGCCTCCGAGGTGAGGCCGCGCATACGCGAGCACACGTGGATCACCAAGGAGTACATCATCAACGACAAGCTCGTGCCGTTCTTCGGGGACATGCGCATGTGCGACGTGAGGCCAATCGACGTCATCAGGTGGCAAAACGAGCTCACCGAGCACCGGGACGCCGACGGGAAGCCCTGGGCGCCGACCTACCTGCGCACGGTGAACAACCAGCTCAACGCCATCTTCAACCACGCCGAGCGCTACTACGGCCTCACCGACAACCCGGTGCGCAGGGTCGACAAGATAGGCTCGAAGAGAGGCGGCGAGATGCAGTTCTGGACCAAGGACGAGTACCTCCGCTTCTCGGAGGCCATCTCCGACAAACCACTCGCCTTCTACGCCTTCGAGCTGCTCTACTGGACGGGCATCCGCTGCGGCGAACTCCTGGCGCTCACGCCGTCCGATTTCATGCTGGAGAGCTCGCGGCTGCGCATCAACAAGTCGTACCAGAGCCTCCACGGCGTGGACACCGTGACCGACCCCAAGACGCCCAAGTCGGTGCGCACGATCGTCATGCCCGCCTTCCTGCGCGACGAGATGGCGGACTTCATCGAGATGCGCGACGATGTTGCCCCTGACGAGCGCCTGTTCGCTGTGACCAAGCACTTCCTAGCCCACGAGATGGAGCGCGGGTGCAAAGCGTCGGGCGTGAAGCGCATCCGCATACACGACATTCGCCACAGCCATGTGAGCCTGCTGATTGAGATGGGCTTCTCCGCGCTGGCCATCGCCGAGCGCATAGGCCATGAGGCGGTGGACATCACCTACCGCTACGCGCACCTGTTCCCCACGAAGCAGGACGAGATGGCCACCGCCCTTGACGGAGCGAGGGGGTAAGAAAGATGCCATGCGAAAACAGCGCCCGCAAGCGCAGCAAGACGATGGCGTTCCGCTGCACGCCCGAGGAGCATAGGCTCATATGCGAGATGGCCGCCTGGAGCGGCATGCTCAGGCAGGACTACATCATCGCCAAGCTCACCGATACCCAGGTCGAAGTGAAGCCCTCTGTGAGCGTACAGAAGGCGCTGAAGAACTCGATGGCGGAGTTGGCCAAGGAAGTTCGTCTGGCAGCCTCCTACGGCGAGCTGAGCGAGTCTCTGCAGCAGAGGATCGAACTCGTTATGAGGTTCTTCCTGGCGCTCGGAGAGCCTGTTGACGCGTTGGAGGCTGGGGCGCCGCAACAAGGCGCGCTTTTGAAGGAGTCTGCGACAGCCGTCGTAGATGCGGAATCCGACACCGCATGCATCTTCGGGATGGGGCGCATGTAGGGCTTAACGCCAGACCTCCAACGCCTTATCCGCGAGCCATTCGGCACGATCGGCAATATCGCCCTCGTCCCAAGATTCTTTCTCCAGGGCGCCAGCCATCGTCGCAAGGCCAGCGGCGCAGAGTGCAAGGCCGTCCTTGTACCCCTTTCCCTGCTTCTTGGTGGTCCAATCTGCGTCGCGGATGGAGGCGTTGAGCGAATGTGTGATGATGGCGAGGTTGCCGAGCGTGAGGAGCTTCCTGTCCCTTCGCGTCGCGGCCTCCTCGTCGAGGGCTCCCCAGTTGTTACGCCACTTCTTGGGCATCATGTGCTCGAGGGTGTATTGGTTGAACCCGAGCAGGGCCGTGCTGCTCATACTCGGGCGTATGGCGCTTTCCAGCAGATAGAGGATGCCCTTGGACTGAAGGTTGTACAAGCACGATTCCTCGAACGCCTTTCGAACCTCGGCATCGCCGGGCATGAACGTCGTCGCCTCTTCGTTGGCCGCGAGTGCCTTCCTCAGAGTCTCCGCGTCCTTCACCTCGTTCAGGATCAGCGAGGTGAACAGCCTGTTGTAGTTCTTCGTGGTCGCCTGGACCAGCATCCGACGGACGATGTAGCTCTCAAGCAGTGCGAAGACCTCGGATTCCTCGCCGAAGACTTCGCGTTCTTGCGAACGTAGAGCACATACGGGATGAGCGTCGAGTTCTTAAGGCCGAATATCAGCACATTCAAGCGCTCGACGCCGGGGGCGGAGGGAATGTCCGCGTCGCAGCAGCTTGGGTCGAACGTGGACTCGAACGCCTCGGCATGCGCCTTCATGCTGTCGAGGATCTCGTCCTTGTTTCCGTTGCAGTACCTGCCGATGAAGTCCTTGTAGGACTGGAAGAGGTTGGACGTGCGCGAATAGAAGAGCTTGTCCTCGGTCGTGACGCCGCGCTTCTTGTCCTGAACCAGGATCTGGAGGAAGGCGTCGAAGAAGATATCGACGAGCGTGCGCTTGATGCGCCCGGTAACGATCTCCTGCTCCCAGTACTCCCTCTTCTCGGCCGTGGGCTCGAAGACGTCCTCCCAGCACTCCTTGAACGCCTGCTCGTTCTCGCGGTTGAAGAAGTAGTTCTTGAGGAGCTCCGCCGTCGTCAGGCGCACCCCGAGCGAGTTGATGGTGTCGAATATCTGCTGCTCGTCCTCGCCCTCGGTGAGGTCGATGCAGACGAACTGGACGTTCGACTTGATCGTGTTCCTGTCGATCTTCTCTGGATCGATGTTCTTGAGGAAGTAGTTGTAGGCGAGGACGATGGCCGAGGAGCCCTCGAGGGGCTCGCAGCCCGTGGCGTTGACGACCTTCTCGAAATCCTGCCGGTCGTACTTGCCGTGCCTCAGGGCGACTTCGCCGGTCTCCAGAACGAAGTCTCGCTCGAACAGGTCGATGCGGCCAATTCTCGCGCAGAGCGCC
Organism: Collinsella sp.; assembly: GCF_052346665.1. Classification (NCBI taxonomy): domain Bacteria; kingdom Bacillati; phylum Actinomycetota; class Coriobacteriia; order Coriobacteriales; family Coriobacteriaceae; genus Collinsella; species Collinsella sp. The sequence continues at coordinate 53 of NZ_DAWDUX010000010.1, read as the reverse complement.
TTGAAGAAGATGACCATGGTCGTGAGGCGCTGCTGGCCGTCGATGACGGTGCG
>NZ_DAWDUX010000009.1:40345-55893 GCF_052346665.1 Collinsella sp. | reverse complement strand
CTGACGAGACTTTTGACGCCGGGACCTCTTCTATGCTCATGTGGGGTGCCAGGTCCGATGTTGGATGCGTGCGCAATCACAACGAGGACTCTTACCTTGTGGCCTCGCCGCTCTTCTGCGTCTGCGACGGCATGGGTGGCCACGCCGCCGGCGAGGTGGCGAGCGCCATCGCCGTCGAGACCATTGCCAAAACCGGCCCCAAAACAGCCGACGCCGCCCAGCTCGGAGCCGCCATCGAAGCCGCCAACGCCGCCATCATCGAAGCCGCGGTGAACGGCATAGGTCGCCCGGGCATGGGCTGCACGGCAACCGCCGCGGTCATCGACGGCACCACGTTGGCCATCGCGCATGTGGGCGACTCCCGCGCCTACCTACTCCACGAGGGAACGCTCATCCGCGTCACGCGTGACCACTCATATGTCGAGGAGCTCGTGGACGCCGGCGAGATTACCGCCGACGAGGCTCGTGTGCACCCCAATCGCTCGGTCATCACCCGCGCACTCGGTAGCGATCCCGCCATGTACGCGGACCACTTCACCTTGAACGTCGAGGAGGGCGACCGGCTCATCCTGTGCTCGGACGGCCTTTCGAGCATGATTCCCGACGGCGAGATCGAACGTGTGGCGCAGCAGAGCTCCACCGCGCAGATCTGCACCGACAACCTCGTCGACGCCGCGCTCGCGGCCGGCGGCGGCGACAACGTGACCGTCGTCGTGGTGGACATCACCGACGACGGGCGTATTCGCGAGCTCGCCCGCAAGCACCGCCGCGTGATGACCCTCTCGCTCATCGGATTGCTGCTCGCAATCGTCATCATCGCCGGGGTCTCGTTTATCTCGATCACCAAATCGGTGTATCTGGGCGTCAAGGATGACGCAGTCGCCATTTACACCGGTGTCCCCGGCAAAATCTTGGGACTCAAGCTCCATTGGCTTGAGGACGAGACCTCAATTAAGCTGAGCGACCTGCCAGAAGACACGCAAAATCGCCTGCGCGAGGGCATTCCGCAAAAGAGCCTTGAGAACGCTGCGGACGCCGTGGACAACTACCGCGAGCAAATTGACGAGTCCAAGGCCAAGGCCCTCGCCGATGCGCGGGCAATCGGCCTTGACGCGCAATACGGTGCCGAAGGGGACGGCGCAAGCGGTCCCGCCGACGCCTTGGGGTCGAGCGACCCCGCCGATTCTGTAGCCCCCACTAGCACATCAACCGAGGGAGGTGCCGCGTAAATGAGTCGCCGCACGACCGAATTGCTCCTGCTCATAGCCGCCGCGTTCCCCGTGACGCTGCTCTACGCCCTCTATGTGGTCAACGCGGGCGCCGCGCTCTCGTTCCAAACGCTCGCCGTACCGCTCGGCCTCTTTGCCGCCTTTGCCGCCGCCCATATTGGCGTTCGATTCTTCGCCCCGGGCGCCGACCCCGCGCTGTTACCCATCGTGTTCGCACTCTCGGGCATTGGCATCACGTTCGTCACCAGGCTCGAGCCCAGCGCGGCCATGGGTCAGATCGTCTTCCTGTTCGTGGGTGTCGCGCTCATGGTGGGCACACTCGCGCTCGTCAAGAACCTCGAGGTCGTCAGCCGCTACAAATACGCACTCGGTGCCATCGGCATTGTGCTGCTCGTATTGCCCATGCTCATTGGTACCGAAATCTACGGCTCCAAACTGTGGATAAAGATTGGCAGCTTCCAGTTCCAGCCCGGTGAGTTCGCCAAGGTGTTCATCGTCCTGTTCCTAGCGGGCTACCTCGCAGAGAACCGCGAGCTGCTCTCCATCTCCAACCGCACCGTACTCGGCATCAAGCTCCCGCGGATTCGCTTGCTGTACCCCCTGTTCATCGTGTGGGGCATTTGCCTTCTGGTGGTGGCATTCGAACGCGACCTGGGCAGCGCGCTGCTGTTTTACACGGTCTTCCTCATCATGCTCTACGTTGCCACGGGGCGCGTCTCCTACGTGCTCATAGGCCTCGTGCTCTTGGCCGTGGGCGCGTTCGGTATGTACCACATCATGAGCCATGTGCAGGTGCGCGTAGCCATATGGCTCGACCCGTTCAAAGACGCCCAGAACATGGGCTTCCAAATTGTGCAGGCGCTCTACTCGCTCGCCGATGGAGGCCTGTTCGGTGTGGGAATCGGCAAAGGCCTGGGCGGCGACACCATTCCCGTCGTGGCATCCGATATGATCTTCGCCGCCATCGGCGAGGAGATGGGCCTGCTCGGCGGCGTCGCGGTGCTCCTGCTGTTCATGCTCTTCGCCGTGCGCGGCCTCACTACCGCGGCGCGCGCCAAATCCGACCTTGCCGCGTTCTCCGCCGCCGGCCTCACCGCGGCCGTCTCGTTCCAAGCCTTCACCATCGTGGGCGGCGTGACCAAGCTCATCCCGCTCACGGGCGTCACCCTGCCCTTCATGAGCCAGGGCGGCTCCTCGCTGCTCGCGAGCTTTGTGATTGTGGCGCTCCTGCTGCGCGCAGGCGACGAGGCGACAGGGCGTTCCACCGAGATTGCCAACACGAGCACCGACCTGGCAACCGCCGGCTATCGCGTGACTGCGCGTGGATCCCACGTGCGTCGCCCGGGCCTCGATACGCCCGAGAGCGGCCTGTTGGGCCGCGTGGCCCTTGCCAACCGCCTCACCCGCACAGTACTGCTGTTCACCGCCCTGTTTGCCGTGCTCATTGGCAACATCACCTATATCCAGGTGTTCAAGGCGTCTGAGTATCAGAACATGCCCAGCAACAACCACACCATCACCAAGGCGCGCTACATCAAGCGCGGCTCCATCATTACCTCCGACGGGCTCACGCTTGCCGAATCCATCCAGCAGGAAGATGGCACGTACGTGCGCTCCTACCCCAACGGCAACCTTGCCGCCCATGCCGTGGGCTATTACTCGCAGCAGTACGGCAGCTCGGGCGTCGAGGCTTCGCAAGACGAGACGCTCACCGGCTCCAAGGATTACTCGAGCTGGCAAAACGCCCTCAACTCCCTCGCCGGCATTACGCAGCCCGGCAACTCCGTGCAGCTCACGATACACTCGCGTATCCAGGTCGCCGCGGAGCAGGCACTCGCCGGGCGCAAGGGAGCCATCGTCGTGCTCGACCCCCGCACGGGCGCCGTCTTGGCCTGGGCGAGCGCCCCGGCGTACAACAATACGGATATCCAGGCGGCCATCGAGTCCGCCAACGCCAGCGGCGGTGCCGATACCTCCATGTTCGACCGCGCTACGCAGGCTCTCTACACCCCTGGCTCCACGTTCAAGGCGGTCACGCTGGCGGCGGCGCTCGAGAACGGCGTCGCAACGCTCCAGTCCACCTACAACAGCCCCGGGCGCCTCGAAATCGGTGGTGCAGACGTTGTGAGCGTGAATGAAGTCGGGTACGGAAACATCACGCTCGACCGAGCCTTCGCCGTCTCGTCCAACACGGTCTTTGGCCAGGTTGCCGAGCAGGTAGGGGCAGATCGACTCGTGGCCACCGCAGCGGCATTTGGGTACGGCCAGAGCCTGGGTATCGACTTCTCCACCGTCGCCTCCGTCATGCCCGATCCCTCGGAGATGACCGAATGGGAGCTCGCATGGGCAGGCGCCGGCCAGCCGGTTGGCCAGGGACACACGCCCGGCCCGCAAACCACGGTCATGCAGAATGCCGTCATCGCCGCCGCGATCGCCAACGACGGCATCGCCGTGAACCCCTATGTGGTCGGCCAAGTGCTCGCATCCGACGGAACGGTCATCAAGACCACGCGGACGCGCTCGCTCGGCCAGGCCGTGAGTAGCGACACCGCTGCCAAGATCAGGCAGGCCATGCTCGATGTCGTCCAAAACGGCAGTGGATCTGCGGCCAGCATCGCCGGCGTCAAGGTCGCCGGTAAGACCGGTACGGCGGAGACCAACAGCAGCACCCCCAACTCGACGTTCATCGGGTTCGCGCCATACGACACGCCCACGCTCGCAATCTCGCTCGTCCTAGAGGAGACCACCGAGAACGAGGCGACCGCCGCAGCCGTTGCGGGACAAGTCCTGCGCGCGGCACTCGCGGCCCAGAGCTCGTAACGTATTCGCCCACCCACGGGCCCAAGTGAGGTAACGATTTCCGCTTTGCGGATAGGATGATGAGGAGTTTGACAGATGGCAGAGGTACAGCGCGTCCTCGGAGGCAGATACCTGCTCAAGGACAAAGTAGGCAACGGAGGCATGGCAAGCGTCTATCGCGCACAAGACCAGGTGCTCGACCGCACGGTGGCAGTCAAGATCATGCTGCCCCAATACGCTGGCGATGCCACGTTCGCGGCGCGCTTCAAGCAGGAGGCTCAGGCTGCGGCCGGACTGCAGAGCCCCTATATCGTGGGCGTATACGACTGGGGCAAGGACGGCGACACGTACTACATCGTCATGGAGTACCTACGCGGCACCGATCTCAAGAGCGGCGTACGCAGCCATGGCGCCCTTGACCCCAAGAAGGTCGCCCAAATTGGCTCCCAAATCTGCGGGGCACTCTCCGTCGCCCATAAGCACGAGATAATCCACCGCGACATCAAGCCGCAGAATATCATGGTGCTGCCCGACGGCAACATCAAGGTGATGGACTTTGGCATCGCCCGCGCCAAGAACAGCCACCTCACCCAGGACAACAACGTGCTGGGCACGGCCCACTACGTCTCGCCCGAGCAGACGCGCGGCCAGGAGCTCGGCCCCACGAGCGACATCTACTCCCTCGGCGTGGTGATGTACGAGTGCGCTACCGGCCGCGTTCCCTTTGACGGCGACGACGCCATCTCCGTTGCGCTCAAGCAGGTCAACGAGCTTCCGGTCCCCCCTTCGCAGATCAACCCCGGCGTAGACCCGGCACTTGAGCGCATCATCCTCAAGTGCATGGAAAAAGATCCTGCCGCCCGCTTCCAAACGGCAGACGAGCTCCGCGAGGTCCTCAACGCCTACGCCGCCGGTCGTGCCGTCGACGTGGCCGAGCCCACGCGTGTCATCGCGGGCGCCGTTCCCATGAACGGCATGGGTGCCACCGAGACGCGCGTGATGAACGATGCCACGCAGGCAATGGCGAGGCCCGCCGCAGGCGCCACCTCGGCCAGCCCCCGAGTTTCTACCCAAAACGGTGGCAGGAGCGCGTCCTACGAGGAGTCCAAGAGCAACAAGGGCAAGATTGCGGCAATCGTGGTCGGCGCCATCGCCGTCATCGGCATCGCCGTATTCCTCGCCTCCAGCCTGTTCGGCGACGGCAAGATGGTCACCGTTCCCAACGTGATCAACTACACCAAGGAAGATGCGGAATCGACGCTCGAGAAGGCTGGTTTTAAGGTCGAGTACGGCAATCCGGTGACTGACGAGGAGATCGAAGAGGACCACGTGGTCGACCAGACGCCCGACGGCAACCGCGAGGCCAAGGAGGGCTCTACGGTCAAACTGACGCTCTCCAAGGGCCCCGAGCCCGTCACGCAGGTTGAGGTTCCCAACCTTACCGACAAGACGCGCGAGGAGGCCGAGGCGGCGCTCAAGGCGCTCAACCTCAAATGCCAGGTACACGAGGAGGCCAACGACGCCGACAAGGGCAAGGTCTTCAAGCAGGGCACGAACACCGGCGAGATGGTCGACGAGGGCTCCACGATCGAGATCTGGGTCTCCACCGGTCCCGACACCGTTGAGGTCCCGAGCATCACCGGCTACAACGAGTACGACGCCAAGGCAGCGCTCGATGAGGCGGGGCTGAGCTACAACTTCACCTCCGAGTACAGCGACTCCGTGAGCAAAGGGCTTGTGGTTAGCTTCAACCCCGGTGGCAACGTTGCCCCCGGCACCACCATCACGGTCGTTCTCTCCAAGGGCCCCCAGCCCACCGAGAAGGTCAACGCCCCCTACTATGTGGGCGAGTACGCCTCAACTGCCATCAAGGACCTTAAGGCTCTTGGCTTTGTGGTGACCGTGAACGGCCCGCAAGACGGCGTGGTGACCGCCCAGTCCGCCTCCGGCTCGCTCGATAAGGGCTCCAGTATCACGCTGACCACCCAAGCTCAGCAGTCCGGCGGCGATACCGGGTCTGAAGATTAACGCACGCCACGCGAACGGAAAACGCGCTTGGGGATTGAACCCCAAGCGCGTATTTTATCTCGACCAGTGCTGTGGGCTTTGGAACGGGCCTCCCGTTTCGAGCCCCACTCCCTACGCTTGCTCAGCGTGATCAGGTATTCAGTATGGGAAAAAAATCAGGCCAGAGGAGATACGTCCTCTGGCCTGCTATTTCTCAATGGTGCCCCCGATACGATTCGAACGTACGACACCCGCTTTAGGAGAGCGGTGCTCTATCCCCTGAGCTACGGAGGCATTGCCATGTGCGCGGCGACCGTACCTAAAACCCGTAAAGCGTCAATCCGGGCTTACCGGAAACGATCGGGCGGGCCGGACGGCACCGGCCGAGTCGCAAAAGCGCACTCTCGATATTCTAGCGGTTTTTGCGGAACAGTGACAGCACGCCACGCTTGATCACGTCAAAGAAGCTCAAAGAACGCAGCAATTTCTCCTCCGGGACATGCTCGCGCATGGCGCGCAGCGTCGCCTTGTTGTCTCGCGTCGAGAACGAGAAGCCCGTCTCGCTGCCATGTACGAAGATAGCGAAACGCGCGATCTTCTTGCCCCCGAACATGACGGACGCCGCCACGCGATCGATCTCGTCCCAGGGAATCTGAATGTAGTCCTCGGGGTTGCGCTCGTTGTAGAACTCGAAGGCCTTGTTCCCCAGCATCACGTTTCCGTATGTGGCCATACCGTGAAACGATGTGGCGTGCTCGGTGTAATAGACGGAGCTGTTCTGCGACTGCGCCATCTTGGTCCCCTCTCCTCTTCGCGCTATTGAAAACGCGCCTGCCACCGATGGTAGACCATGGTAGCAGGCGCGAATCTAGGTGCAAGCGCGACGACGCGCTCAGACCCCGGATGTCTTACATGATGCCGGCAAGGCGGGCGATGATACCCACGGCGAACAGCGCGATGATGATGACGATCGGGGAAACCTTCTTCTTGAGCAGCTGGCAGCACAGGAGCGTGAGGCCCACGGCGGCAAGGCCGGGGATCAGCTGGTCGAGATTGGCCTGGAGCGTGGTCACCTTGGCGACCTCGAGGCCGGTGGGACCGAGCGCCGCGAACTGGCTCAAGGCCTGATGGATGCCCTCAGTACCCGCGGGCAGGCTCGCCCAATCGATGTAGGCGCCGGGAGACTGCTGAACCGTGGAGACGACCGGCGTGAAGGAGATGCTCACCCAGCGCTGCACGAGCGCGCCGATAATGAACATGCCCAGAATGGAGGCGCCCTCGGTGATCTTGCCCATAAGACCGCCGGAAAGGTCCTTGGTGATGGAGGTACCAACCTTGTAGCCGAACTCCTGGGTGTACCAAAGGAACGCGATGCGGATGATGTTCCACGCGAAGAAGAACAGCAGCGGGCCCATGATGGAGCCGCCGAGGGCCAGGGAAGCGCCGAGCGCGCCGAGAATCGGGCGAAGGGTAAACCAGAAGACGGGGTCGCCGACACCGGCCAGCGGGCCCATCATACCGACCTTCACGCCCTGGATCGCAGCGTCCTCGACCTGAGCGCCGTTGGCGCGGTCCTCCTCGAGGGCGAGGGTGACGCCGATGACGGGGGCGGACACGTACGGATGCGTGTTGTAGAACTCCATGTGACGCTTGAGCGCCGCGATCTGGTCCTCCTTATTGGAGTAGAGCTTCTTAATCGCGGGGATCATAGCGAAGCACCAGCCGCCGTTCTGCATACGCTCGTAGTTCCAAGAGCCCTGCAGGAACTGATGGCGCATGCACACCGACATGCGGTCGGACTTGGAAAGCTGAATCTTGTTCTCTGCCATGATGTACGTCCTCCCTTCCTTACTCGTAGTCGTTCAGGATGTCGCCGAGCGGATCACCGGTGCCGGCACCGCCGCCGCTGTTCTTGGCCACGTCCTTGAGGCCGAGGTACAGCAGGGCGAGGGACACGCCGATGACGCCGAGGGCGATCAGGGTGAGCTGGGAGATGGCGGCGAAGACGAAGCCGAGCGCGAAGAACGGCCAGACCTCCTTGGTCGCCATCATGTTGATGACCATCGCGTAACCGACGGCGGCGACCATGCCGCCACCGACGGCCATGCCGCCGGACAGCCATGCGGGCATCATGTTGAGCGCGTTGGTCACGATCTCGGGCGAGACGAAGCACAGGGCGACGGCCGGGATGGCGATGCGGGCACCCTGCATGAGGATAGCCAGGATCTGCCACATCTCAACGCCCTTGAAGTTGCCCTTCTCGGCGGCGGCGTCCATGGCGTGAACTATGGGGATGGCGAGCGTACGGCAAATCATCGTCAGGAACAGGCCAGCCACGGACAGCGGCACGGCGAGAGCGATGGAAGTGGTGATGGCGGTCTGGGAGTCGGCCGTGCCACCGTCGAGCGCGAGCACCATGATGATGGCGGACGCAACGGAGGCCAGGGCCGCATCGGGCGCGACGGCGGCGCCGACGTTCGCCCAACCGAGGGCGATCATCTGCAGGGAGCCGCCGAGCATGACGCCCTCCTGCAGGTGGCCGGACACGAGACCGATGAGCGTGCAGGCCACGAGCGGCTGGTGGAACTGGAACTCGTCCAGAACACCCTCCATACCGGCCAGCAGCGCGATGATGGCGATCAAAACGATCGAAAGTGCTGACATATTCCCTCCTTTACTGGGCGGCCAGCTCGGACTTGGCCTTCTTGATCATCGCGTCGAAGGACTCGGCGGAATCGGCCGGGACCTTGCGGATATCGAAGGTGATGCCCTTGGCAGCGAGCTTCTCGAGCGTCTCGACATCGTCGTTATCCATGGCGATGGCGTTAGTCACGACGACCTTGCCCACGGAGTGGGCCATCGAGCCGAGGTTGACCTCCTTGATGTCCACGCCGCCCTCAACCGCGCGGAGCAGGTCCTGCGGGGTCTCGAACAGAAGCATGGCCTTGGTGGCGCCGAAACGCGGGTCCTTGGCGACCTCGATCATCTTCTGGACCGGGACGACGTGGGCCTTAACTCCGGGAGGCGCGGCCTCCATGATCATGGACTTGCGCAGGTCATCGTGAGAGACGGCGTCGGACACGACGATGATGCGATCGGGGTTGGTCATCTTGGTCCACGTGGTTGCCACCTGACCGTGGAGCAGACGGGTATCGACACGGGCGAGCACGAACTTGATGTGGCCGTCGCCGAGGACCGTGCCCTCGGGGATGGCACCCTGATGGGCGGCCGGCGCCGCGACTGCCGCGGGCTTGGCCTCCACAGGCTCGAGAGACTCAGGCTTGACGCGAACGCCGGCGCGGGCCTCGGAAATGACGTGCTTGGCGATATCGTGGGCCGTCTTGGATGCGTCGAAGCGAGCGGTGTACACCTCGACGAGCATCGGCAGGTTCACGCCGGTCAGGATCGCCCAACTGGGATGGGCGTCGAACAGACCGCTGATCTGGTTGAAGGGCGTGCCGCCCCACAGATCGACGAGGAACAAGACGTCCTCGGGATCGTCGAAGGAAGCGACCGCCTCTTCCACCTTCTGGCGGAAGTCGTCCGGACCCATGCTCGGCATGAGGGAAACCGTGGCGACGTTGGGCTGATCGCCGAAGACCATCGAACCGGTCATCTTCAGACCCTCTGCCAAGTCACCATGGCTTGCCAAAACGATACTTACCATCACACAACCTCCTCTGTTGATACACGTTTTGAACACAACTTCTGTTATGGTATGCCGCTCGTCCGTAATATTCAACCCTTTGTCGAACAGGGAAAATAATGCATATTCGCAGGTCGAGGGGTTGTTATATAGATTCAGTTTTTCGCCCCACTATTTCAGCACGGTAAGTCCGCAGGTACGCGCCATATACGTGGCATGTCGCGGCTTGCACTCGATGCGGCGACTCGCATTTAAACGCCCCCAATCGGGCTTTTTTCATTCCGTTGAACGGCGGCAAGCAGGCCGTAAGCGGATTGGGTCACGGCGCACGGCCCGCCCAGGCTCGCCACAAGTCGAGGACGGAGCGGTGCGCATCCGCTCGGATGGCCGCGCCCCGGAGCGGAACGGGGCGGCCAGCCCAGGCGGGCGCCAGGCCGGCGCGGCGCGGTACGGCGACCGACCGGGCGGCCGTGCGCCCTCACGATCTTTAAGCGAACTGGCTGCGATACAGGTCGGCATACGGCCCGTCCTCGGCGAGTAGCTCCTCATGCGTACCCTGCTCGATGATGGTGCCGGCGCGCATGTGCAGGATGAGATCGGCGTCGACGATCGTGCTCAGGCGATGTGCGATGACGAAGCTCGTCCGCCCATGCATGAGCGTCTCCATGGCTCGGACGATGTCGCGCTCGGTGCGCGTGTCCACGCTCGAGGTCGCCTCGTCCAAGATCAAGATTTTGGGGTCGCACAGAATGACGCGCGCAATGGTGAGCAGCTGGCGCTGGCCCTGGCTGATGTTCTCAGCGTCGTTCTCAACATGCGTATCGTAGCCTTGGGGCATCGTGCGGACAAAGTGGTCCATGCGCGCCATCTCGGCGGCGGCGATGATCTCCTCGCGCGTGGCTTCCGGGCGCCCATAGGCGATATTTTCGGCGATGGTGCCGTCGAACAGCCATGCATCCTGCAGCACCATGCCGAAGTTCCGGCGCAGGTCCGCGCGCGTCATGGCATGGGTGTCCACACCATCAAGCGCGATCTCGCCAGCGCCGATCTCGTAGAAGCGCATGAGCAGGTTGATGAGCGTCGTCTTGCCGGCACCCGTCGCGCCCACGATGGCGATCTTCTGGCCGGGCTTCACATGGAACGTCACATCGCGCATGAGCGGCTTTTCCGGGTCGTAGCCAAAGCGCACGTGCTCAAAGTCCACGCGCCCCTCGACTTCCGCCGGCAGGCTCGCGGCCACATCGGGGGCGGGGTCGGACTCGACCTCCTCCTCATCGAGGATGTCGAACACGCGCTCGACGCTCGCCAGGGCGTTCTGCAGCGTGTTGATGGTGAACGAGAGCTGCGTGAGCGGCTCGGACACCTGATAGATGTAGTGAAAGAACGCCTGGAACACGCCGATGGTGATCTGACCGCCCACGAGCATGCCCCCCGCGACGATGGCGATGAGCACCTGCGCCAGGCGGATGATGAAACGGATCAGCGGGCTGATGGCGTTGGTCGCGAAGTCGGCCCTGCGGCTGGCGCGGGCGAGCTTATCCGACAACTCGCTCACCTCGGCGGCGCTCAGCTCCTCGCGGTTGAAGCTCTTGATGATGAGGCGGCCCGAGTAGGCCTCCTCGACCGTCGCGGTGAGCTTGCCCACGTAGCGCTGGCGCTCCGCAGCGAGCCGCAGCGTCTGCTTTGAGACGTACTGGGTCACCACCGTCGAGAACAGGGCGAACACCAGGAAGATGCCGGTGAGCAGGAGGCTGTAGCGGAACATCATGAACAGCGCGCCGACGATGGTGCCCACGGCGCTCATGAGCTTGAGCAGGCCGGTTTGCAGCACCTCGGACATCTTGTCCAGGTCGTTGGTGGCACGGCTCACGACCTCGCCGGGCTTGTGGCCGTCGTAGAACTTGAGCGGAAGGCGGTTGAGCTTCTCGGCGATGCTTGTGCGCAGAGAGAGGTTGAGCTTCTCGGCGAAGCCCGCCATGACGAAGCACTGAACCGAGTACAGCGCACAGGCACCCGTCCAGATGGCGAAGTAGATGGCGAGTTCACGGCCGCCCGTGTCCCAGCCGACGGTGAACGTGCGGCCCTCGGCGAAGGCGGCCTGAATGCTCGTCCACAGGACGTCGATCACGTGCGCGCTGTACGCGGGGGCGGCGACATGGAAGCCCGTGTAGACGATAATGGCGGCAACCACCACGCCGAAGCGCCAGCGCTCTCCGCGGGCGGCGCCCCAGAGGCGGCGCACGGTGCCCCAGGCGTCCTTCGGCACCTCGAGCCCCTCCTCCGGCGTGCCGGAATTATCGGCCATCGCCTGGGCGTCCTCTATGGCACCCTGCTTGCGCTCGCGCTCGATGCGAGAGTTCTCGGAGAACAGCTCGTCACCGCCATCGTTGCGCTTCTTCTTATTCCACGCCATGCTACTCACCCCCCTTCATCTGGCTGTTGGCGATCTCGCGATACACCTCGCAGCTCTCCATGAGCTCCTCGTGCGCGCCCTTGCCCTCGATGCGACCGTCTTTGAGCACGATGATCTGGTCGGCATGCAGGATCGTGTTGATGCGCTGGGCGATGATGAGCACCGCCGCGCCGCGCGTCTCGGGCTTGAGGGCGCGGCGCAGGGCGGCATCGGTCTTGAAGTCGAGCGCCGAGAAGCTGTCGTCGAAGATGTAAAGGTCCGCGTGCTTCATGAGGGCGCGTGCGATGGCAAGGCGCTGGCGCTGACCGCCCGAGAAGTTGGTGCCGCCTTGGGCAACGGGTGCCTCGAGCTTCTCGGCAAGCCCCCAAACGAAGTCGGACTGGGCCACATCGAGAGCGTGGCGCATCTCGGTTTCGCTTGCGCTCTCATTGCCGTAGCGCAGGTTGCTCGCGACCGTGCCGCTAAACAGCCACGCCTTCTGCGGCACGTAGGCGATCCGGTCGCGCAGGTCGCGCTGCGTGAGGTCGCGCACGTCCGTGCCGGCGAAGCGCACAGAGCCCTCCGTTACATCGTGCAGACGCAGGAGCATCTTGGCGATGGTCGACTTGCCCGAGCCCGTCGATCCGATGATGGCCGTTGTTTGGCCGCGACGGCACGCGAAGTCGATGTCGTGGAGCGTGTCCTCATCGGCATCGGCAAAGCGGAACGAGGCGTGGTCAAACTGGGCGACGACGTCGCACGCGCCAGTCGCAGGCGAAGCGGACCGCAGGCCCTCTCCGGGGCACCCGCCGTTCGCGCCCACCTTCGTCGGCAGACCCGAAGCAACGCCCGCGGTGCCCTCTCCTGTCCCTGATATGATCTCGCCGTCAGCTGCGGCAACCCCGTCGACGATGCTCGGCTGCTTGTAGATGACGTCGGAGCAGCGCTGCAGGCACACGATCGCGCGCGGGACCATCAGTGCCACGAACTGGGCCATCATGATGTAGAACATGATGAGCATGGCGTACTCGACCACCGCCGAGATGCTGCCGATCTCCATGGCGTGTGCGCCCACGCGGTTGCCGCCGAGCCACATGAGCAGCACCTCGGCGATGTTCATGAGGCAGAAGCTAAAGCAGTCGACGCCGGCGAAGATCCAGTTGACCTTGATCGCCGCGTTCGCGTAGTCGCTGAACACGCGGCCCATGCGGCCCTCTTCGTGGCGTTCCTTGCCGAAGGCGCGGATGACGCGCACGCCGATGATGTTCTCGCGCAGCACAACGTTCATGCGGTCGATGAAGCCCTGCATCTTCTCGAAGATCGGCGCGGCGCGGCGCACGGCGATAACGGCGAAGACCATGACCACGGTCACCACGGCGAGCATCATGGCGCCCATCTGGGCGTCGATCTTGAATGCCAGGACCGTGCCCATGACGCAGATGATGGGAACCGGCAGCATCGCCTGCGTGGCGAGCATGACCGTCTGCTGGATGACATTGACGTCGTTGAGGGTGCGCGTGATCATCGAGCCCGTGCCGAACTCCTCGAAGTCACTACCCGAAAACGCGAGCGAAGCCTCATACACGGCGTTACGGATGTCGCGGCCCACGTATGAGGCGAGACGGGCACATAGGTAGTTGCCGAGCAGGGCGCCGCCGCTCGCGCAGCAGCACGCCAGCAGCATCTTCAGGCCCTGTCCCAAGATGAAATCGGTGCCCCCGCTCGCGACACCTTGGTTGATCATCCCGGCGAGCATCGTGGGCACGTACAGCGTGCCCGCAACGTCCAACAACAGGGCCGCGAGCGTGGCGGCGACGAGCAATTTGTACGGCCGTACGGTATTCAGCAGCAGCTTCACAACCATCATCCCCCACGCGTCAAACCCCGATGACCGTCAATCGCCCCGCAAGCGATGAACGACTCGCCACCTCGAACGATCCCCGCATCGCTCCGCTCGAACGATCATCAACAATACATGTGCGCTGTATTAGACACCAATCCTATCTTAACGTCACAAGCTTCTCAATCGCACGCCCCCAGCATCACTCTTAGCAACCCACTTCCTCAAAGGAAAAGCCCCGCTCCCCCATGGGGGAGCGGGGCCGGCGCCCGCACAAGGCGAAAATCGGCTTACGGTCGCTACGTGGAAGTTATTCCTCCGCAGCAGCGACTTCCGTGGCCTCCTCAGCTTCCGCGGCTTCCGCAGCAACGGGCTCCACGCCATCCGGCGTGACCCAGCCCTCCTGAATCGATTCATAGAACGTCGCGCAATCGGTCAAGTCGTGCACGCTCTTACCATCGAGCCACGGAAGCTCGACCAGCTCCGGCAGGGTGGTCACCAACTCTGAGCAATCCACGAAGCGGCCCTTGTCGTTCAGGCGCTCGCAATCCTGGACGCGCCAGTACCCGTCGGTGTGGGTCACATAGTACTCATGGCCATCGACGTCCATGAATACGCGCGTCTTAGAGCGCAGGTAGGACAAAAGCCCCTCGAAATCCAAGGAGATCTCCTGATCAGCCTTCATTCCCATAGTTGGCTCCTATCTGTCGGGCGCCCGGACCCGACGCCGGGCGCTTGCATAACCGATACCTCCATCTTTCCCACCTTGCGCACGTTTTACGAGCAAAACTTGGTGGACGGCTCTTTTGTTCGAGCAACGGTATGCATACGAGTGACGCCCGGCCTACCAAATGCCAAGCAGATGCTGCATGCCCACGCTTACCAGCGTGATGCCAATCCAACAGCACAGACCCATGAAGATGGGCTTGCCGCCCGTCTTGACCAGTTTGACCACATCGGTGTTGAAGCCAATCGCCGCCATGGCCATGACAATGAAGAACTTGGAAAGAGTCTTGATGGGGGCGGTCACGGCTACCGGCAGGGCGAACACGGTGGTAATGACGCTCGCCAAAACGAAGAAAAGGATGAAGAACGGGAAGATCTTCTTGATGTCGAACGTGCCCGTGGCAGCACCGTCACCCGTACCCGTCTCGGCGGCGCGCTTTGCCTGTCGGACCTGCCAAAAGGCGAGGAACAGCGTAATGGGGATAATCGCGAGCGTGCGCGTGAGCTTGACGATTGTGGCATGGTCGAGCGCGTTGGAGCCGGGGTGCATGCCGTCCCACGCCGTCGCCGCGGCGGTTACCGAGGACGTGTCGTTCACAGCAGTGCCGGCGAACAGGCCAAAGCCCTCGTTGCTCATGCCAAGCATGCCGCCAAGCGTGGGAAAGACCAGCGCGGCGATAATATTGAACAGGAAGATGACGCTGATTGCCTGGGCGATTTCCTCGTCGTCTGCATCGATGACCGGAGCCGTGGCGGCAATGGCGGAACCGCCGCAGATCGATGAGCCCACGCCCACGAGCGTCGAGATCTTCCGTGGGATGTTCATGACGCGGCACAGGACGAAGGAGATCACGAGCGAGGTCGTAATGGTGGAGATGATGATGGGCAGCGAGCTGGCACCTACCTTAG
>NZ_DAWDUX010000009.1:0-40335 GCF_052346665.1 Collinsella sp. | reverse complement strand
TGCCCCAAATTGAGCCCGAAACCAAGCAATATGACCGCATACTGGAGAATCTTCTTAGAGGTGTACTTGATGCCCGGGGCGGCAGCTTCCATGACGCCCGGGCGTTTGCGCAACATATGCCCTATCACCATGCCGATGATAATGGCGAAGACGGGGCCACCGATGACCTCGAATCGCCTCCCCAGCAGCCAGGCCGGCACCGAGATCACCAACGCCAGCGCCACCCCGCGCCACAGGTCCTTGAAATCCTTGAAGAGCTCCACGCATCCACCTTTCTCAACCTCAACCGTGAACCTCAATTGAGAGACAAGCTCAATTGAGGGCCGTCCTCACATGGGGGTCACCCCAAATCGAGGTTTACATGTACCGCCGACCGCCCAATCGAGCGTTGAGTCAGCGCATCTACTAACAGAATCATGGTAGGACCTTTGTCTATAATGATTTCTATTCGATTGGTTATAGACTTATTAGGTATTCTTATTCACATCGGCATAGCAGGTGGAAACACGAACATGCTCGACTACCGCACCCATACGTTTCTAGAAGTCTATCGGCAGCGCAGCTTCACGCAGGCCGCGCGTTCCCTCATGATCACGCAGCCGGCCGTCTCCCAACACATAAAGCAGCTCGAATCGCACTATGGGTGCCCGCTGTTCGTGAAAACGGGCCGGGGTATCGAACCCACACCTGCCGCAACCGTGCTGTATCAGAGACTCCTCACCATGGAAAACGACGATGCGCGTCTCGTTGCGGAAGTGGGGCGCCTAACAGCAGCGCCCACGAAGGCCCGTGAGGCGCCTCTCAAGCTGGGATGCACGCGGACCGTCGCCGACTTCATGGCCCCGCAGCTCGTGGCAGCCCATCTCGTTCGGCACCCCAACAGCCCCGTCACGCTACGGGCCGGCAACACACGCGACCTTGTGGGCGCCCTCGATCGGGGCGATATCGACTTCGCGCTCGTGGAGGGCTCATTTGACCGCGAGCGCTTTGACTACGAGGTTCTCTCGCACGAGCCGTATATCGCCGTTGCCGGCGGAGCGGACGCCGAAGAAATCGTCACTCGTGGGACGGGCGCCGAAACCGAGGCTGCCGACCCAACAGGCACCGAGCAGGACGCCTCCCGCACGGGGCTCCATGCTCGCGTCGCCCGACCCAGCTCCATTCGTGACCTTCTCGGCGAGCGCCTCATTCTGCGAGAGGCTGGGTCGGGCACGCGCGAGATTCTGGAAAAACACCTGGCGGCGCGCGATCTCGCCGTGACGGATTTTGCGGGGATCGTCGAGCTCGAAAGCATCCCCACCATCAAAGCGTGCGTGCGCGAAGGCACCGGGGTCACGTTCATGTATCGGGTGGCCGTGGAAGAAGAGCTCTCTCGAGGGGAGCTCGCGGATATCACGCCCGCCGACTTCTCAATCGAGCACGACTTTTGCCTCATCTGGCAACGGGGCAGCCAATACGCACCACGATATCGAGCCCTCTGCAAAGCGTGGCGCGGCCTGCTGTGAGCCCTTCATGCCGTAGGTGATTCCAAACCGAAGCGCAACAGGTGAAGCTGAAGGGCCTGACCCCGGCGGAGTTCCGTGATCAGGCCCTTCAGAAGGCCTCGTATAGGTCATGTGATTTATCACGTCCAAGTTTTGGAACGTAGTTCACCCCTAGTTCCCACAGGGGTTGAGGACGGCGCGTTCTGTTCTCTTTTTTCGACATTTCACCTGAACGGCTTAAGACGGCGGCGTGCCTCAATACATTGTCGGTCCCACATTGAAGAAAAAGGCGGCTGGCACCGCGCCAACCGCCTGCAACGCTACGTCTTACTTGTCGTCCGGCCTCAAGCGAACGCGAGCAAACATCCCCATGGTGGCCATAACGGCTCCAAGAACCCCAAAGATGCCAACAGCGACAACGGAGTCTCCCGTCGCAACAAGACGGCCCCCCGCTTCGAACTGCGGACCCGTTGGGGCGGGGTCCACAACGGGCTGGTCGGCGTCCGCGCCTTCCCCGCTCGCATAGGTCACCGTACCGGAGATGCGCTCCATCGTCTGCTCCCAGCCATCTTGACCGATGAACGCACGAAGCGCCTCCTCGCACGTGCCGTACTCATGCACGAGCATCGCCTGTCCAAAGGACGGATATGTGCCAGTCGCGCCGGGCAGGTAGCTGTTGAGCGCCACCGTGTACACGCGCTCGGAGTCGAGCGGCTGCCCGCCCACCGTGATCTTGACCACACGCTGCCCGTCAGGCTTGCTCCAGTCGACCGTCATCGAGGGGCCGCCCACCGTAAGCACGGAACCCGAGCTCTTGGGCCACTCGTACTGCATGGGGTCCTCGCCCGCCTCCATCGCAGCCACCTGCTTGGCAAGCACGTCGCGACACTCCGCCGAGATCGCGAGCGAGCGTTCGATGGCGTCGAGCACCTGTGCGCCAGTCATCTCGTAGGTCGCCAGCGTGTTCCCGTAAGGCGAAACGCCAAGGATATCCGCAGCCGTGACGTCCCCTGCGGGGATGCCTCCGCGAATGCCACCCACGTTCTCAAACGCGAGGTCCGCCCCAGTCTGGGCGAGATACGCACCCGTGACCACGTGGCCGATGGGTGCGTCCTCCGTGCGCACGAGCTCCCAGCCGCCCGGCAGCGCATCGGTGGCGTACTCGTACGCCTTGCCGCTCTTGCCAATCACCTGTGAGAGCGCGTCTTCGCTCTGGGCAACAAGCTCCGCGGTCAGGCCGTCGATGGCCTCGTTGGGCCGCGCCGCCTCTACGGTGGGAGTTGCCTGGGATGTATGGCCCTTCACGGCAAAGCCCTCGCTCGTAGTGTCCGCAACGCTGATCTCATCGCCCGCGTTCGTTTCGAGGTCGAGCGTCAGCACGCCGATGGAGCCGAAGTACTCCGACGCCGGGCTGGACGCCATCTCGACCACCGCGACGTCGCGGCCGTCGGCGCCCTCGACCGTCTCGTCGATCTTGATGTGCTCATGCCCCGCGATGACCGCGTCCACGCCCTCGGTCGCCGCGGCGAACGCTTTCGGGTCCTCGTTATGCGTGAGCGCCACAACCACGTCGGCACCTGCGGCGCGCAGCTCGGCTGTCGTCTCGTTGGCGGCCTCCGCGCTGTCCGTGAACGAGACGTCCGCCACGTTGGCCGGAGCCGTCGAGCCGTAGAAGTCCTCATCGATAACGCCGAACACGCCCACGGTGACGCTGCGCCCGGTCAGGTTGCCCTCGTCGTCGGTCAGTGCGACCTCACGCAGCAGGTACGGGGACTCGAACAGCGCCGCGCCCGTCTCGGCATCCTCCACGTTGGCGGCGA
This sequence comes from Collinsella sp., assembly GCF_052346665.1. Lineage (NCBI taxonomy): Bacteria > Bacillati > Actinomycetota > Coriobacteriia > Coriobacteriales > Coriobacteriaceae > Collinsella > Collinsella sp. The sequence continues at coordinate 37,031 of NZ_DAWDUX010000009.1, read as the reverse complement.
GCACCGAGAAACCCGCATCGGCGTCGATCTGCGCCAGGCGCGCAGACCCGTAACTCCAATCGTGATTGCCGGGCGTCGTCGCGTCGTAGCCCGCGGCATCCATGAGCTGAGCAATCGCGTCGCCCTCGCTCGAGGTGGCGAACGTAGTGCCGTGGAACGTGTCACCCGCGTCCAGGATGAGGTCGGCGCCCACGTCCTCGGCCAGCGCCGCCACGGCGCCGAACGCGTTGGCCGCCTCGCCGTCCGCGCCCTTCACGCTGTAATGCCCGTGGATGTCGTTGGTGTGCAGGATCTGCATCGATCCGTCGTAGGACAGGTCGGCAGCACTACCAAACACCTTGATCTGGGCATTTCCGTACGTTAACACCCCATTCGCGGTGAAATCCGGGTCGTTGTTGAGTTCAACCGCGTCCTCCCAAACGCCATTGATGGCGAAATAGCTCTCGCCCTCGTTCGCCACAACATCCGCGTAGAAGGGAAACTGTTGCTCATCCAGGTATGCGCGCTCATAGCCGCGCTCAACGGGAATGCCCCACACGGGCACCTCGTCACCCGATCCGTCATCCATCAAGCCGTCAATCGTCTCCACCACCGCATAGCGTTGGCCCTCCTGCACCGGCACCGGCTCGTCAAGGTCAATCGTGTATGCGCCCGCCAGCGGCAGCTCCTCAGTCTGCTCCGCCACCAACGCGCCGTCGTCTGGGTCTTCCGTCTCGTCGCCCAGCAGGTAGATGTCCACATCCGCGCTCGCTCCCGCAACGCCGGCAAAAGCCGTGACGCTCTCGATACGCATGTCCTCCTCGGCGGTGAACACATTGGCGACCGATACCTCACTCGTCGCCAATAGCGGGGCGCCCTGCAGCTCGTTCGTATTCGCGAGGTCGTATTGCTGAATGATGCCGCTCGCATCGGGCTCTGCCTCCGCCGTGATGGCACAGAAGGAGTAAATCGTCTTGTCGTAGTACGAAAGATAGAAGTATCCGCTGCCGTCGAGACCCCATTCGGTATAGGAGCCGGAATCCGGGTCTGCCGACGTACTGCCCCAGCTGTTCTTGACGATCCAGGCGCCGTTGCCGTCGGGCGCGGTGGGGAAGCTCTCGCGCGGGTAATTGTCATCCCAGCCCACCACGGTCACGAAGTGGTTGTACGGCAGGGCGTCGTAGGAGTACTGGCACCAGTTCTTCATGCTGAAGTACGCGGTGTTCTGCGTCTCATCATCCGGGGTGGACGTGTCGGAGTGGTAGGACAACGTGACCGCGCCGCCGTCCATGATCTGGGTCTTGACCGCCTCGGTGGCAGACGGATCGTACTCGCCGAGCACCAGATTGCCATCGGAATCATAGGAGTTTCCATACGGTCCGGGCAGCAGTTGAGCGGACTCGACCGTCGCCACGCGATTCGCGCGGTTCGCGCGCAGAGCCTCGGCGAGTGTCCAGGGCTCCTCCCAGGAGAAGCAGGACATCTGTAATCCCGTGTACTCGTCTATCCATTTGATGAGCGTCTTGTAGTCGTCCTGATAAGGCGCCACCGACTCGGCCGGCAATCCGCCCATCGACATGATCCACGTCGCGGCATCGAGCGCATTGCCGCTCGCATCGAGATAGTCGACTCCCTCGCGAGGAACCGAACCCTCGCCCACCTGAGACGCGGCCCCCAAGAGCGCGAGCGTCTCCACCGGGGTCTCCATACGGCCAAAACCTGCGACGAAGTACTCGGATAGGTCGAGATAGCTCGCAGAAGCAGGGTCGGCCGACCCGTAGCCCTGCATGAGCAGGTTGCTCTCAAGCGCCGAGACAGCACCGAACGCCCAGCAGCTCCCCCAGGGGTTTTGGTTCTTGACGGGCGTCACGTAGGTGGTGCCGTCAACATTGCGCAGGTCGAATGCAGCTGGCAGCGAACCGTTTGCGTACGTCGTCGCGTCGTTGGCGGGCGTCGTGTAGCGCGCACCGATGCCACCGTACGCGCCCGCCGGGGACACAGCATCGAGCTCCACACCAGCCGGCAGATAGAGCGCATCGTGCAGACGCGAGACCGCGTTCGTGCCGTCTGCGTGCGCCGCTATGGGATGCCCGGCCACCGCCAGGACAAATGCAAAAAGCGTTATCGCGGCACGTATCGCGCCACCACGGCTTAGCAGTTCCCGCACGCAAGGACGGCTCGCCCTGTTCGCACCCCTAGCCATACGCCCCCATTCCCAACGATATCTAGATGTGCCTAGGGTAACCGACCTCCCTCTACTTCAAGATCTCAATTTGGGAACAGGCGCTTAATTGAGGTGGCTCGCCTTTTAAAGACACGCGGTAGAAATGTCGAAAAGAACGAGGATGAAGCGCATCATTTTCGACATTTCTACCGCGATAGGTGGTTGCGAGGCTCGCCTTGCAGCATCACCTCAATTTAGTACCTGCCCCCAAATTGAGGTCGCTTGGGCCCCGGGGAGCTACTCCACGGTGACGCTCTTCGCGAGGTTACGGGGCTGGTCGACATCGCATCCGCGCAGGATGGCGACCTCGCGCGCCAAGAGCTGCAGGGGCACCGTGGCGGTGATGGCACTCAGCGCATCCCGCACGGCAGGCACGTAGATGACATGGTCCGCGACCTTGCGAATGTCCTCGTCCCCCACCGTCGCCACGGCGATGATGCGCGCGCCACGTGCCTCGCACTCCTTGAGGTTGCTTACGGTTTTGTCGTACGTGGGGCTCTTGGTGGCAACAGCGATGACCGGGAAACCGGGGTCGATCAGCGCGATGGGCCCGTGCTTCATCTCGCCCGCCGCGTACGCCTCCGCATGCAGGTAGCTGATCTCCTTGAGCTTGAGGGCGCCCTCGTTTGAGATCGCGGCGCCCATGCCGCGGCCCACAAAGAGCGCAGAGTGTGCGTCCTTGCACGCCAAGGCGGCCTCGTGGACGGCCTCCTTCTGCGTGTCGAGTATCCACTGGATCTGCTCGGCGGTGTCGCCCAGCTCGTGGAACAACATGCGCACCTGGGCAGTCGTGAGCTTTCCTTTGACCTGGCCGAGCAGCAGTGCGAGCAGCGTCAAGCTCACCACTTGGCCGATAAAGCTCTTGGTGGAGGCCACCGCGATTTCCTTGTTCGCCTTGGTGTAGATCACGCCGTCGCTCTCGCGGGCCACCGGGCTGCCCACTACGTTGGTGATGCCGAAGACCTTCGCGCCCTTGATGCGCGCGTCGCGAATCGCCGCCAAGGTGTCCGCCGTCTCTCCCGACTGAGACACGGCAACCACCAGCGTCGAAGGCGTGATGATGGGGTTGCGGTACCTAAATTCGCTCGCCGCCTCAACCTCGCAGGGAATGCGCGCCCAGCCCTCGATAAGGTTCTTCGCGATGAGGCCGGCATGATAGCTCGTGCCGCACGCGATCACGTACACGCGATCGATCACGTCGAGCTGCTCGTACGTCAGGCCGAGCTCGTCGATGTCGAGCTCCCCCGTGGGGGCAAGGCGGCCCACCAGCGTGTCGCGCACCACGCGCGGCTGCTCGTAGATCTCCTTCATCATGAAGTCGGGATACCCGCCCTTTTCGGCCATATCGATATCCCAGTCGATATGCGTGACCTCAGGCTCAATGACGTGTCCGCGCTCATCGGTGAACTCGACGCCTTCCGGCGTGAGGCAGGCGAACTGCCCGTCCTCGAGGACCACGACGTCGCGCGTCGCGTCGATAAGGGCGATGACGTCGGAGGCAACATAGCTGCCGCGCTCGCCGCGACCGATGACTATCGGGCTGTCCTTGCGGGCAACCGCGATGACCCCGGGCTCGTCCGCACACACAGCGGCCAGGCCGTAGGCACCCACCACGTACGTGCAAGCCTCGCGGACCGCCGCGACAAGCGGGCGCGGCTCGGATAGATGGTGCGGATAGGCCTCCTCGATCAAATGCGCAAAGACCTCGGTATCGGTTTCACTCCTAAAGTGATGGCCCTTCGCCGTGAGCTCTTCGCGCAACTCGGCGAAATTCTCGATGATGCCATTGTGGACCACCGCGATTTTGCCATCGCAGCTCACGTGTGGATGAGCGTTTTCCACCGAGGGGCGCCCATGCGTCGCCCAACGTGTGTGACCGATTCCGCAGGTCGCAGCCGCATGACGGGCGATCAGCTCGTCTTCGAGGCCCGCCACCTTACCCACGCAGCGAACCACATCAATCGTGCGCGACGACTCCCCCGTAGAGCCAAGCTCGAGCGCGACGCCAGCCGAGTCGTAGCCCCGGTACTCAAGGCGCTTGAGGCCCGTGACCAGCACGTCGACAGCGGCCTCGGACCCGGTATATCCAACAATTCCGCACATGGAGAACCCTTTCGGTCGATTGACGGCAGCCCAAGAGTTTACGGACAAATTGTTACAAGTTGGTAACAATGGTATTTGTTTTTTGAGACCATTTTAGATGACGCGCGCGCCCTCGATTGAGAAGCTCAATTTAGCGCCTGTTCCCAAATTAAGGTTTTGAAGCGATACAATGGATAGGTTTCCGCATAACCGCGTTCGGCAAGGCGCTTTTGGAGGCCCCATGGCTCGCCATACCACCGTCACCATCAACGACGTCGCCAACGAGGCGGGTGTCGCGCTGGGCACTGTATCGAACGCCTTCAACCATCCGGAGAAGGTGCGCCCCGAAACCCTTAAGCGCATCAACGAGGTCGCGGCAAAACTGGGATACGCGCCCAACCAGAGTGCCCGCATGCTCGCCGGTGGCAAAAATCAGTCGTTCGGCCTCGTGCTGCCCAGCCTTGAGCACGGCATCTCACTGCAAATCGCCAACGGTGCCAACGCCGAGGCCCAAAAGCACGGATACGGCCTGCTCATCGCCAACGCGGACAACGACGATATTCTCTCCGCCCGCTACCTGTCCTACTTTATGGGCACCCAAATGGCAGGCATCCTCGTGCAGCCCATGAGCGCCTACGGCTGGAAGCCCCCCATGGCGACCCCGTCGACCCCCACCGTCTACCTCGACTTCCACAGTGACGAGCCGGGGTATTTTGTTGGCGCCGACAACCGTGCACAGGGGCGCCTTGTGGCCCAACACGCCATCGAAGCCGGCGCCCATCACGTTGCGGTCTTTGGTAAAGACGAATTTGAAAAGCTCGGCATGCGCATAGCGGGCATCAAAGACCTCATGCACGAGACGACGGGCGTAACGTTCGAGTTCATTGACGAGGGCTCTTGGAACCTGGCACGCGATGGATATTCAATCGGGCGCCGCCTTGCCAAGCGCCCCGCGTCGGAACGGCCCGACTTTGTGGTTGCGCTCTCCGACGTGCTCGCCACCGGAGCCATCGCGGGCATCCAGTCCGCCGGGCTCAGCGTGCCCGACGATATCAAGGTTGTGGGTAGTGACGGTAACCCGCTCGCCTGGAGCGGCAACGTTCCGCTCACCACCATCGCTCCCCCCGGGTACGAAATTGGTCGCAAGGGCGTGCAGTACCTCATCGCGCAGATTGAAGACAACCGCAGGGCGGGCAACGCCATGCCCACCGAGAATCATCAGGCTCTGGTGCGGCCATTCCTGCTCGCACGCGCAAGCTCCGGAGAGCACAACGCCACCGACTTCGCCGATCCGGACCTGGATATCAGTGGGTACCTGTAGTCGGGTTAGGCAGGAGCCCGCATGGGCTCCTCCGGCGACGGCGCGAGGGGCGATCATCTTGGGCCATCGCCCGCACGAACGCAACATCCTGACCGGAGAGCGCGGCAAGCGTGGTCCCGCAGACGTCATTCTCAAAATCATCTTCCGCCGCACGGATCGCACCCTGCATGAAGAAATCGCGGCAGGTATCACGAAGATCCTGGTCGGAAATGCGGTTGAGGAAGTCGTCCGAACCGCCGTTAGCCGCACGGGCCGCGAGGTAGATCTCCGCCGCCTTCTCGATGGTGTGCGCGAGGCCAAAGGTCGTGTCGAAATCCGGACCGGCCGCGAACAGGCCGTGGTGCGCCCACACGATCGCGTCGTAGCTCTTCATGAGCGCGCAGGACGCCTCGGCAATCTCGGACTTGCCGGGCACCATCCGAGAACTTCATGCGCATGTTGGTGTCGCCAAAGGTGAAGATCGGGCCATCCACGTTCTCGCCCTCGGCGACCACGAACTTGAAGTAGCCGTCACCATCCTGCGTGATGCCGAGGAAGGTGATGGTGCCGCGGCCCGGATAGAACTGGGGCAGATAGGCGCCGAGGGCGATGGAGAAGACTCCGACCTTCGCGCGAGTTTCTACGAGCATGTTTTCCTCCTTATTGGTTAGGGCTGCGGATCGATGCGCCTCACGTCGAAGCTGCGGGCAACGCAATCGCGGGCGTCTTGCAAGCTGGCAAATTCCCCGCCGGCGATCATCTGGACGATCAGATTGCCGATACTCGTCCCCTCAATGGGCCCGGCGAAGACCGGCAATCTCGTGGCGTTCGCCGTCATCTGATTGAGGTAATAGTCCTGGCACCCGCCGCCGACGATATTGATCGAGGTGTACTCGTTGCCCGTCAGCTCGCGGAGCCCCTCGACCGCCTTCGCATAGCAGGCGCCCATGCTGCAGTAGATCGTGCGGATGATCTCGCCGATCGTCTCTGGGACAGGCTGGTCGCCATCGGCGCGGGCACGCTTGATCTCGGCAATCATGGAATCGGGCACCAAGAAGCGATCGTCCTGCACATCGACGTAGGCCTCGAACGGTTCTGCTTCGCGGCACAGGTCGCACAGCTCGTCAAAGCCGACCTTGTGGTCGAGCATCGCTTTGTGTGCGGTCTTCCCCTCAACGTAGTCCACGCCGTTAATCTCACGACGGACCGACTGATTCATCCACAAACCCATGATGTTCTTGAGATACCTAAAGCGGAACTCAAAGCCGCCCTCATTGGTGAAATTCTGCTCATAGCTTTCCGCAGTGGTGATGGGCTCGGGATTCTCAACGCCCAGCAAACTCCACGTACCTGAAGAAAGAAATACGCAAATGCGAGGTTAAAATCTGTTACGCCAAGTAGAGCTTGTTTTTGACAACACAACTACCTGCGGTTTTGTCAAAAGGGGAACTCTGTCTACTCGCGCGTCGTCAATTTAACCCCGCATTTGCGTATTTACCGAGCGCGCCATTAGGGACAACCCCCAATGGCGCGCGCATTACCCCGTCGGTGCAATTTATCCGTTCACGGCGGCAATCGCGGCGGGCAACTCATGCAGGCTGCCGAGGATCGCCGTGCACATGGCCTCAATCTCGCTGGTGGGCGGCACCATGTCGGGAATCATGAAGACCCGCGCGCCGGCGGCGTGACCAGAGCGGACACCGTTATGCGAGTCCTCTACCACCGCGCAGTTGGCCGGCTCGACGCCCATACGTTCCGCCGCCAACAGGAAGATGTCGGGTGCCGGCTTGCCGTTCTCAATCTCGTCGCCCGTGGTCATCGTGGCGAACATGTCGAGCAGCCCAAAGCGCTCAAGACGCGGAATGGCCTTCGCGCGGTAGGTTGAAGTTGCCAAAGCGAGCGGATATCCGGCGGTGCTCAGCTCCTCGAGCGCCTCGCGGGCGCCGGGCATCAACGTGAGGTCCGTCTCGCAAATGCGATCAAAATGCACGTGATGCAGGCGGAAGCACTCCTCGGCGAGAGCCTCATCTCCATGCAGGTGATTCGCCACCAGGGCATGCACCGATGGCGCGGTGCGGCCAATGAACGACTGGGTGAGCGCATCGGGGAGCTCGAATCCCAAGTCGTGGGCGGCGAGCTTCCACGCCGCCTGACTCACCCGCTCGGAATCGACGAGCGTGCCGTCCATGTCAAAAAGAATCGCTTGAATGGGCTGCATGGCTCTCCTCTTAACGTCAGTCTCGCACGGCGCCGAGAACATGTCGATATGATGCGAATTGAGATGCGAAGCCATCAACCTCGCCCTCGGCAAGCATTGTAACGGCTCGTTGGGTAAGATACCTTCCATGAGCACAAGAATCGACATACCAATATCGATTTGCAGCGACGAGAAGATGCAACGGCTTATCGAGCTGTTTCGGTCGTACGAAAGCGTCGCCATCGGATTTTCGGGCGGGGTGGACAGCACCTTCCTCGCCGCGGTCTGCGTGCGTGCGCTGCCCCCGAGCCATGTGCATCTCATTCACCTCGATACACCCCTGGTGGGAACGCCCGAGCGCGCATCGTTCGAACGAGAGCGGGAGCGGTTTGAGCGCCTAGGGGCCCATGTGGTCAGCATCGCGGTCGATCCGCTTTCGGATCCCACCGTGGCGAAGAACCCCGCAGATCGCTGCTATCACTGCAAGCGCTTGGGATTCCAACGCATCATGGATGCCGCGCATGAGCTTGGAGCGCACGTGGTCCTGGAGGGCAGCAATGCCGACGACGCCGGAGACTACCGCCCCGGCACGCGCGCCGTGCGAGAACTTGGCGCGAAATCCCCCCTCATGGAAACAGGTTGGAGCAAGGCAGAGGAGCGCGAGGTGCTGCGCGCCTGGGGGCACGAGGTGTGGAACCTCCCGGCAGGAGCCTGTCTGGCAACGCGTGTCCCCTGTGGTGAAGTCCTCACCGCGGAGAAGCTTCATGTTGTTCAAGCCTGCGAGGACTACCTGCATAGCCTGGGGTTTGAGCAGGTCCGCGTGCGCTTGGACGCCGGCACGGCGCGGGTGAGTCTCGGCGAGGATGAGCTCAAGGCGACGCTGCTCCAAAATGCGCAGACAGGAGAGCACGCGCTGCCACAACGCATCATTGACGAACTTGGACGACGGGGCGCCCAAAGGGTCGACCCCATCGTCCGAGCATACATTCACGGCGAAGGTAACGGCAAAGCATAACGACCTGCAGCGGAGCGCAACGCTCCTACCCGCAACGCCCAGAGCCGCTACAGCGCGGCGGGCCCGTGTTCGCCGGTGCGGATGCGAATGACGTCCTCCACAGGGGTCACGAAGATCTTTCCATCCCCGGCCTCCCCCGTTCGGGCCGCATCGCAAACGACCTGCACCAGATCATTTACTTGCTCGTCGTCCACGACGATTTCGAACTCGACCTTGGGGATGGTGTTGAGAAGGACCTCGGTACCACGCACGTACTCCTTCCAGCCGTGCTGGTTGCCGCAGCCCTGTACCTGAGAGATGGTCATGCCGCGAATGCCCTTATCGAACAGCGCCTGCTTGAGAACCTCAAGCTTCTCCTGACGAACAACAGCGGTCAGTTTCTTCATGGCTACTCCTATCATTTCATCTATACGCGCTGGTTGGCGAGTCAAACGGACTCGCGGGTAGGCCTAGTCCAAACCCGTGAAGGCGGGGTAGGCGCTCTCGCCGTGCTCGGAGATATCCAGGCCCAAGGCCTCCTCGGACTCCTCAACACGCAGGCTGCCGCCGCAAAGAGCCTTCACTGCAAACACGATGGCAAGATCGAGAACGAGGACGATGGCGACCGTGACCACAATGCCCAGGACCTGCGCGACGAGTAGCGTGGGATCGCCGGTGTAGAGCAGACCACCAAAGGACGTCCATGACAGCTCGGGCACGCAGAACAGGCCGGTGAGGATGCCGCCAACGATACCGCCGATGCCGTGGCAACCGAACGCGTCAAGCGCGTCGTCGTAACCGAAGCGAGCCTTGAGGTGCGAGATGGCGAAGTAGCACACGGGCGGGACCGCGGCGCCAATGATCAGCGCAGCCCAGGGCTCGACGAAGCCCGCGCTCGGCGTGATGGCAACCAAGCCTGCCACCAGGCCCGTGCTGGCGCCCACCAGCGTGGGCTTTCCCGTTGCAAGTCGCTCTACAATCAGCCACGACACCAGGCCCGACGCACTTGCGGTGACGGTGTTGAGCAACGCGAGGGCGGCAACGCCGTCGGCGGCAAACTGCGAACCGGCGTTGAAGCCAAACCAACCGAACCACAGCAGACCAGCACCGAGGGCAACAAAGGGCACGTTGTGCGGACGGTAACTCATGACACCGAAACCGCGACGGCCGCCCAGTGCGATGCAAAGCACCAGACCGGTGAGGCCGGAGGAAATGTGGACCACGTCACCACCGGCGAAGTCGAGCGCGCCGATCTGCTCGCCAATCAACGAGCCTTCGCCGCCCCACACCATGTGTGCGAGCGGGGCGTACACAACCAGCACCCATATGCCCAGGAACAGCACGATTGCCCTGAACTTCATGCGGCCGGCAACGGAACCGGTGATAATCGCCGAGGTGATCATGGCAAAGGCCATCTGAAAGGCGATGTTGACGATGGCGGGATAGGTGGCATCGACCGGTGGGTTCACGGCCTGCTCGAGAACCTGCTGGACAACGGGCAAGCAAAGCAGCTGGTCAAAACCGCCGAAAAACGAGATGGATCCGTCTCCGCCATACGCGAAAGACCAGCCGGCGAGGATCCAGAGCACACCGACGACACCAATGACCACAAAGGTCATGAGCATGGTGTTGGCGACGTTCTTACGGCGGGCAAGACCCCCGTAGAAAAATGCGAGACCTGGGGTCATAAGGAAGATGAGCATGGTGCAGATGAGCATGAAGGCCGTTGAACCGGTGTCGAACATGGTATCCCCTAACAATCCGGTTTTGCGTACATAACCTGGTGGACCGGTCGCGCCGGACCACATTGGCCCACGGCGCAATTGCAACTTGGCCATCATGCCACCCGGAACGCTCAGGACTGGCGCGAGACCCACTCGTTAACGTATAGATGCAAAGGGGAAACAGCCCTGTCAGCATTCTGAAACAGGCGTGCAACTCCCGAAACTAGGCTGAAAAGGGCATGTAATGTGGATAAAAGATCAACCTTATTACTAAAGCCGAAGCGATATGCGGTCCGAGGTAAATGGGCACCCAAGACGCTCGCAACGCAAACGTTGTATAAAAAACCCGGGCCGCTTAGACGACCCGGGTCCTCATTTCGACTGGTGCGGCGTACAGGATTCGAACCTGTGACGTTCTGATTCGTAGTCAGACCCTCTATCCAGCTGAGGTAACGCCGCAACGCACGGAATATATTGCCACGCGCCCATGGCGGAGTCAAGCACTAAACCTAAAATCTTTTCGACGGAGGCAACCCCAGCGGCGACTTCGGTTGCAACGATAGGACGGCGGTGTTGGGCCACGGCCTCAAGCCATCACGACCCCACCCTCTCATCCTTTTCACAGCGATGCCACATTAAAAAAACCCGAGCCGCTTAGACGACCCGGGTTCTCATTTCGACTGGTGCGGCGTACAGGATTCGAACCTGTGACGTTCTGATTCGTAGTCAGACCCTCTATCCAGCTGAGGTAACGCCGCAACGCAAAGTATATAGTGCCACCAATCATGCACCCCGTCAAGGATTCTTCGCCACTTTTTCAGATTCCTGAAACTAGCAGCTATTCCTCGAGCTTGCAAAAGACGCCGATGCCCAAATAGGGAGCGACATCAAAATGCCCCGCTTCCCATCTTCAAAAACAAGACGTAGGCGATAGCCATCCAAAGGCTCCACCTCGACCACGTCAACAAGCTCAGGCATATCCATTCCCCCTTTCCTCTCCCCTCAGCGCGCAATCGCGGCCTCGAGAACGGTGTACGGGACCGCCAAACGGCGCAGGAGGGCACGCAGGCGCAGGAAGCAGTCGTAGCCCGTGTACTCCAGCCGGAGAATCGCCGGCAACTGGTAAGGCTCATCCACATGGAAGTACTCCATAAGCGCGTCGAGTTCCGCGGGTTCCACCACCGCCTCGATGCGATGCGGCGTCTCCTCAAAGCACCACTCGGTAAGCGGGCCATCGCTTTCCTGCATCACCTCCAACGCGCCCTCGGGCGTCATTGCGCACTCGATACGCAGTACCTCCTCATCCTGGTCGCTCTCAAACAGCATCGCTCCGCAATCAAACAGATCGAGCATCGCCACTCCCCTTTCAACTCGACCGCTCTCCTCGTCATCTAGTTTACCCAATAACGGAACATTTGTTCGTGGAACTTCTGTTCGTATTCGATGGAGAGCGCCGAGGTTTGTCCGGACGCCGTGCTACTCCCCCAAACAAAAACGGCCGCCCGAAGGCGACCGTCGTTCAACACGTGAAATGTGTTGGGGCTGCCCGTCTACACCATGATGCCCCGGAAGAACAGCAACCAGCACAGGAGCGTGAGCGACGCGAGGGCGACCGCGAACGTAATGAAAAACCCCTGGCAGAGCCCGCGCTTTGAGTCGAGGAAGAACCGGGAGAACGCGAGCGCGCTTGCCGTCAAGACCGGCGCGGCGCAGGTCGTCGAAAGCCCGATCCCAACACCCGCCTTTGACGCGAAAAATGGGATGACGATTGTTCCCAGCAAGACTGCCCCACCCAAAAGGAACGCACTCTTGAATGTAAACGGGACGGAACCCGTTGCCGTCACCTCGTTCGCCAGATCCTCGGGCATGACACCTACGAGCTTGGCTGACTTCTGGACGCTCTGCTTTGCCTCGGTGCGCAGTCTCTCGGCATCTTTGCGCGACGGGTCCGCCGCAGTCCCACGGGCGGCGATCTGCGCCTTGGTCTTTCTACTCATTACCTGCTCCTCGGGGGATTGATAACACTACCCAGCACAACCGACTCACACGCGCCGGTGGCGGAGGGAACATTTGAGGGGCGCCCGCTCAGCGTCTGGTTGCCCAGCACGGCGAAGGCGACCGCTTCTTTCGCGTCGGAAGAATAGCCCAACTCGTCTTGCGTGCACACATGTGTATTCGGCATGCGGGCCGCGATACGCGTCACGAGCGTGGCGTTGTGCGCGCCACCACCGCCCACAATCAGTTCGTCGAGCTCCCCGTCGAGCCTCGGGGCAACGAAACGCTCGCAAGCATCCGCCACACTCGCCGCGGTGAACTCGGTGAGCGTGGCGACTGCATCCTCGGGGTCCATCTGGGGGTGCGCCGCAAGGAACTCCTCAACGAACTGCATACCAAACATCTCGCGACCGGTCGACTTGGGCGGCTCCATGCCAAAGAACCCATGCTTGAGCAACTCGGCAAGCACGCCCTCATCCACGCGTCCGCGCGCCGTGACGCGCCCGCCCTCATCATACTCGACGCCGAACAGACGACGGCATGCCTCATCAACCGCCATGTTGCCCGGGCCGGTGTCGAAGGCGAACACGTCGCCCGCACGGCTCCCGCGCGGCAGCACGGTGACGTTCCCGATGCCGCCGATGTTCAGCAGCACGCGGTTGTGTTCGGTCGAACCGTACAGCACGATCTCAGAGAACGGCACGAGGGGCGCGCCTTGGCCGCCGGCAGCCACATCCATGGCGCGGAAGTCATACACCACGCGGATGTTATGGTCGAAGGCGATCGCGGCGGCATCGCCCAGCTGCAACGTTCCGGCATGAAAGCGGCTGCCATCCGCGTAATCGCGCGATGCACCCGGCTCGTGCCAAATCGTCTGACCATGGCTGGCAACGAACGCGACATCACCGGGCGCAACCCCGGCCTTTTCGCACACCGCGGCGACCGCACGTGAGAACAGGTGGCCCAACTCGGCATGGAGCGAGCACAGCAGACGCGAATCCCCGCCCCCGGGCGCCACCGCCTCCAAAATCCGAGCCTTCGTGGCATCGGGCATGGGATAGGTGATGAACTCGCGCAACTCTACACGCGTGGACTCGTCCACGCCGTCGATATCCACAAGGACACAGTCCACGCCATCCAAGCTGGTGCCGGACATCAATCCAATCGCTAGCATGGCGCCTCCTACTCCCCAAGTCGCTGGCGCAGGAGCAGGCAGGGACCCGCCGCAGGCCCGAACGCCGGCTCGACAAGCTCAAAGCCCTCGGGCAGCGCACGGCGCAATGGCGAGAACAGCAGCTCGCCCGCTCCCTCGAACACGCCGCCCACATACCCCACGGGAGCGTACTCGCCGTGCTCAAACAGCCCCTCGACGGCGGCGGAGGCGATTTGCGCCAACTCGGAAGCCGCGCGCTCGTACACGTTCAATGCAAAGGGATCCCCCGCCAGAGCGGCGTCACGCATCACGCTCGTGAGCGATGCCACCTTCGCGCGCTCGCCCCCCAGCTCATCACGGACGTACAGGATCAAGTCGGAGGGCTCGGAAAGCCCCAGCCGCTCCATCACGACATCGAACAGCGGGCCTCGCTCATCGCGTCCATCGGCTTGGCGGCTGAACAGACGCAGCAGCTCGCGGCCGATCCACCAGCCGCTCCCCTCGTCACCGATCTGATAGCCCCAGCCTCCGGCGCGCTGCTCCCGCTCGCCGCGGACGGCGTAGGCGATTGAGCCCGTCCCGCAAATGACCGCGACGCCATCGCGCACAGCGAGGCTCGAGGCCCAAGCAGCGCGCACGTCGTTCACCAGCTCGAATGGGCGCTCACCGGCGACCGCGCGCACGACCTCCTCGATCGAGGCGCGGATGCGGGGGTCCTGACCGTAGCCCGCTAGGCCAAAGCCAATGCCCACCTCGTCACCAGCTGCCGCCGCGAGTGCCTCCACGCCCTCGGCGAGCACCGCGTGCATGCCGTCGTAGCCCACCTGACCGGCGTGGCACGTGGGCAGGCGCAGCTGCTGCAGCATGTTCATGTCGTTGTCGTACAGCTCGAACAGAGTCTTGGTACCCCCGCCGTCCACGCCGATCCACTGCATGCCTAGCACGCCTCCCTAAAGCGGAACTTCTGCCACGGGCGAATCGTATCGAGCAGGAAGTGCTCGATGTCGGGCACGTGGCCCACCACGGAGCTCTTGCCGCTGTTCTCCATATCGGAAAGGGCGATCTGCAGCTCACCGGCATAGTGGCCGTACTCGCTGCTCTCAATCACCACGTCGCCGCGACGGATTGTGGCAGGGGCGTTGAGGACCTTGAACTCGTGGCCCTTGTACTTGACGCGACTCTGCGTGGAGCGCAGAAAGTTGACCGAGACATCGCCGCGGTTGAAGTGTAGCTCGTCGAGCACGATGGAGCGCTCGACCTCGGGCAGACCCTCGATGAGTTCAACGTCAAAGCACACGAGGTTGCGCGGCAGGTCCTTCAAAATAGCGAGCTCCTCATCGCTCGGATAGCAGTTCGAGATGATCACGTCGTCGATGGTGCCCATGGAGATGAAGTGCTCCACCTGAAGGTGCAGCGGCAGGTGACGGTGCATCTCAAGCGTGGGCAGACCGTCGGTCACGGGCCAGTTGGCAAACGTACCGCTCGCCTGGGACGTTACGAACGCGGCCGTCTGCAAGCCATGGCGGCGGAAGTTCTCGGTGCACTTGGTAAAGTGCTCGAGCGTGAGGCCGGAGTAGTTGTGTGGATAGAAGTTGTGACACCCCACCAGGTGATTCGTGTCGGGACAATAATCCATGATGGTGTCCACGTAGTGGGTGTCGTTGCTCATGTTAATCTCGACGAGCAACCCTTGCGGGTTGAACGTCATGAGCGATTCCTCGCTGCCACTAAAGCCCATATCCAGGCGAATGCCGTCCGCGCCGATCTCCTTGAAGAACGATAGGTCCTTATACGACACGCCAAGCTCGTCGAACACGCGCGGATTGCAGTCGAGCATGACCTCAAAACCCAGCTCGTGTGCGCGATTGTTCATCTCGATGTAATCGCGCTTGAGCGTCTCGCGGTCATCTTCGACCGAAAGCAAACAGCTAAAGATCCGCGAGAAACCCGCCTTGGCCGCGCGCTCCATATAGGCGAACGTTTCTTCCCTGGTGGCCTTTTCCGGATAGATGGAGATACCCAAGCGCTTCATGAGGTTCCTTTCGTCTATGCGGGCGAGCCGCACGGCGCGCCTACGAGGTTCAAAACAATAACGGGTCCCGAGCTACCTTGTGCCCGGGACCCGTGCGATGGCTACACAGCGGTCACGTTATCGCTCGCGCTACGCGACGTCGGCGGCGGGCTGCTCCTCGAGCGAACCCTCCTCCTTGAGCTGCTGCTTGTCGTACATCTTGACAAACGGCAGATAGCAGAGGACGGAAATGATGATCAGGACAATGCACAGCACCGAGGCACGCCAGTCGCCTCCGGTGGCCAGGTAGGCACCGATAGGCCCGGGCAGGGTCCACGGGGCGGTCACGATCACCTGGTTCACGAGACCCATGGAGGTCACGACCCAAGCGATGACGGCGCAGACCATGGGCGTCACGATGAACGGGATCGCGAGGGTGAGATTCAGCACGATGGGCGTACCGAAGATCAGGGGCTCGTTGATGTTGAAGATCGCCGGAACGACGGCCAGACGGCCAAGATCCTTGAGGTACTTGGAGCGGCAGACGGTCACGAGCAGCAGCGCGAGGCCGATGGTGCAACCCGAGCCGCCAATCCAAATGAACCACTGATAAAAGGGCTCGGCGGAGATGGCGGGCAGGGCGGTACCGGCAGCACCAGCGGCGACGGCGTTGGCGTTCTGCTCAAGCAGGGTCAGCCACAGCGGACGGGCAATGGAGCCCACAATTGACACGCCGTGGATGCCGAAGAACCAGAAGAAGCAGGTAAGGAAGACGATGAGCAGGACACCCGGAAGGGTGTCGGTGGCGCTCACGAGCGGAGCGATCAGCGTGGAGACCGCGGTGTGCCAGTTGAAGCCCACGAAGTACGTGAGCGAGCCGATGATCAAGATCACGATGAGCGTGGGCGTAAGGGCCTCGAAGGAGCGAGCAACCGACGGGGGAACCTGCTCGGGCATGGTGATCTTGAACTTGGAGTTGTTCGTGAAACGGAACACGTTAATCGCGATGAAGGTCACGATCATGCCCACGAACAGGCCGCCGCCACCCAGGTTGGCCATGGGCAGCACAAAGCCGGCAACGCCAGCCTCGGCCTCAGCGGCAACGTTGACCGGGGTGAAGGTCAGCAGGAACGCCATGACGGACAGGATACCGCCCGAAACGCCGTCCAGGTTGTAAGAACGGGCGAGGCTGTTACCCATGCCAAAGACCGCGTAGAGCGCCATGATGTACATGGTCATGCGGTAGGGCAGCAGAATCGTGGCCGCGTTGCCGGACAGGAACTTGTAGATCTCCCAGTCCTGGGGCAGCGGCGGCATGGCAACGATCAAGAAGAACGAGCCAACGATGATGAGCGGCAGCGCGGAAACAACGCCGTCGCGCACAGCAAGCAGATAGCGGTTTCCACCGAGCTTGCTCATGATAGGCCCGAGAGACCTATCGAGGAACGCTT
Source organism: Collinsella sp. (assembly GCF_052346665.1). Taxonomy (NCBI): domain Bacteria; kingdom Bacillati; phylum Actinomycetota; class Coriobacteriia; order Coriobacteriales; family Coriobacteriaceae; genus Collinsella; species Collinsella sp. Next base: position 19,921 of record NZ_DAWDUX010000009.1, on the reverse strand, counting down.
GGAACTTGTCCATGTGTTCGCATCCTTTCTTACTCAAGGGCACTCGACTGCCGAGCGCACGTGGGCCTTAGCCCAAAATCTCATCGACCTGCTTGAAGATGTTCTCGCAGCGAGCCATCGCGTAATCCTGGGGCTGCATGGCGGCAACCGGGATGGACACCTTGGCGGCGATGCCGCCCTTCTGATAGGCGATCTGCGGGCCGAGCAGGATGACGTCGTACTCGGGCGCCTTGTCCTGGCACACGCCCATGGCGCAGGCATCGACCTTGAGGCCAAAGCCCTTCTCCTCCGCGTACTTCTGCATCTTGGTCATCAAGATGGTGGTGGACATGCCACCGGAACAGACGAGCAGGATCTTGTAGTCCTTCATGGTAACCACCTTTCACTGGTGCTTTCGGATCTGGTTTTTCTCCAATACCTCCGAAAAGCGCTCATAGTTGCGATTGACGAATGATTTGAACAGGATATCGATGACTCCCAGCTGGCCGATGCGCGATGCCATGGCGGCGGAGCGCATGAGCGGTTCGGTCGATCCGACAAAGAGGATCTGGTCGGCGCTGCGCGTGAGCTCGGACTCAAAGCCAGCGCCGGTGATGGCGATCACCTTGCCACCTCGCTCGTGAGCCAAGCGCGCACACGTGTTAACCTCATCGGTCGAACCCGAATAGCTAATCGCAATCGAGAGGTCATCCGGACCGCTATTCGAGGCATACAGCAACTGCCCATGCCAGTCGTCAATCAGGTTGCAGTTCACCCCAATCCTCAAGAGTTTGTAGTGCAGGTCGCGAGCTGAGAGCAGCGATGCCCCCATCCCGAACAGGTTGATGGTGCGCGCGGCTTCCATAAGGTCAACGCATGTGTCGTACACCTCGGGATCGTTGAGTTTGCCCACCAAGCGCAACGAGTCGACGTTGCCCCTCGTGACCTTCTCGATGGTCTGCCGCGTCGTGTCGGTGGGCGCCAGATCGTCAATCTTGGACAACTCGTTCTCACGTAGAAGCGCTAGATCGTATATGTGAAAGCGTTGGAACGCCTGAGATCCCTTGAGGCCCAGCTTTTTACACATACGGGTGATGGTCGACGGGGAGGCGAACGTGTATGCCGCCAGCTCGTGGATGCTCAGCCCAGAGATCTCTCCGGGTGCCTCGAGAATCCTCCCGATCAAGTCGCGCTCAGCCGGGCTTGCGCTGTCCTTATGCTGCTTTAAACGTACCAGCAGGCTTGCCATGGGGCGTACCTCCAACCTGTAAGGCCATTGTAGATAGTGAAAATTATTTGTCAGCTATAAGCATGGTACAAGAAATTTAATTTCAATTTCTGACACGAATGGGCCGTAAACGGTTGAAAATCGCCGGCTGTGGAGGACTCGCGTGACATGTTTTACCCTCAACGGCAAAAGCCGCCCGCTAGCGTGCAATCGGAAAAGTCGGTGAACGATTTTGCCTATACCACCGTTTACGTGCGGTTTCGTTATGGTAGATGCCATGACGAAACATGTGAGCGCCGGATGGGGCCACAGCGTTTGACTCGCCTTCGACCGTCCTTGTCGGAGTTTTGCGCATGGTCTATCTTCAACACGAACCCGCATGAGGGATAGTAATGCACACCCCAAAGAAAGGCCCCTCACATGAACGAGCCGACCGAGACCTCCCCCGAGATGATCGCCTTTGGCCTGATCGCGCAGGCGGGCGATGCACGCAGCAAGGCCTACGAGGCGCTCGCGCTCGCCAAGCAGGGCGACTTCGCCGGCGCGAAGGAGCTCATCGAGCAGGCGGAGGCGTCGGTGCTCGAGGCGCATCACATCCAGACCTCCCTGCTCACCAAAGAGGCGAGCGGCAACCACACTGAGGTCAACGTGATGCTTGTGCATGCGCAAGACCATCTCATGACCGCCATCCTCGCCAAGGAGCTCATCGCCGAGATGATCGAGATGTATCAGGCCATGGGCAACCTCAACCAGTAAAGGACGCTCAAAAAATGGTAGACCTCTCCAAACTCACCACCGAACAGCGCAACCCGCTCACCCTTGAGCTCGACACGTTCAGCCCGCTTGAGATCGCGCAGGCCATGAACGCCGAGGACGCCAACGCGGTGAAGGCGGTCGAGTGCGTGCTGCCGCAGGTGGCGCAGGCGATCCAGTGGGCCGCCTCGTGTCTTGCCGACGGTGGCCGCATCATCTACCTGGGCGCGGGAACAAGCGGGCGCTTGGGCGTGCTCGACGCGGTGGAGTGCCCGCCCACGTTCGGCGTCGACAACGACCTGGTGGTCGGCCTCATCGCCGGCGGCGAGGACGCGTTCGTCAAAGCCCGCGAAGGCGCCGAGGACGACACCTCCCAGGGCGAGGGCGACCTACGCGCGATCGACCTGTGCGAGCGTGACTTCGTGGTGGGCCTCGCCGCGAGCGGCCGCACGCCGTACGTGATCGGCGGCCTCACCTACGCGCGTGAGCTCGGCTGCAAGACGGCGGCCGTAGCCTGCGTGCCCACATCGCGCATCGGAGAGGTGGCGGAGCTCGCCATCGAACCCGTAACGGGCCCGGAAGTTCTCACCGGCTCTACCCGCCTCAAGGCCGGTACCGCTCAAAAGCTGGTGCTCAACATGATCTCGACCGGCGCCATGACGCTCACCGGCAAGGTGTACCAAAACCTCATGGTCGATGTGAAGCAAACCAACCAGAAGCTCCACGCACGCGCACGTAACATCGTGATCGAGGCTTGCGACTGCACGCCCGAGGCGGCAGCTGCCGCCCTCGAGGAGGCGAACGGCAGCGTCAAGCTCGCCGTCACGAGCATCCTGCTCAACCTGCCCGCCGCTCAGGCGGCCGAAGCACTTTCCGCCTCGAACGGCCATGTTCGCCAGGCACTCGAAGGGCGCTCCGCATGCTAGCCGAGCGCGATCGCAAACTCACCTCCCTGCCTCGACCGGCGTCCTCGCGCGCACTCTTGTGGGGCGGCGCCACGGCGAGCAGTCAGTACGAGGGAGCTTTTGCCGCCGGCGGCAAGGGGCTCGACACACAGGATGTGCGCCCCTACCTGCCGCGCACGAGCGATGCCACCACGGCAACCCGCCTGCTCACTCGCTCGGCTGTCGAGCGCGCCAAGACTGATACCCGGGGCGCCTATCCTTTCCGCACGGCATCGGACGGCTACCATCATCTGGAGGAGGACATCGCCCTGCTGCAGGAACTCGGCATAGACATCTACCGGTTTTCAATCAGCTGGGCACGCCTGTTCCCCATGGGCGATGAGCCCGAGCCGAATCCCGAGGGGCTCGCCTACTACGACCGTGTGTTCTCCGCCGTGCGCAAGGCGGGCATGAAAGTGTTCCTCACGCTCACGCACTATGCCCTGCCCTTGCACCTGGTCGAAGCCTATGGAGGCTGGACCAACCGAGCGCTCATCGACCTGTACGCGCGCTTTGCGCGCGTGGTGTTCGAGCGCTGGGGCGACGCCATCGATTATTACCTGCCGTTCAACGAGATCAACGCGGGCTACTTTAGCCCCTGGAACGGCGTGGGCCTCATTAAGCCCGAGGACGGCGAGTACAACCAGTCCGACGTGTTCCAGTCACTTCACCACCAGTTCGTAGCGAGCGCGCGCGTTATCCAGATGCAGCGTGAAATCGCTCCCGCCTGCCAGTCCGGTTGCATGGTGGCCGACTTTTGCTACTACCCGCACACCTGCTCACCCGAGGACAACCTCAAGACAATCCGCGAGGAGCAGATCAACCAGTGGCTCGCGGTAGACGTCCTCGCCCGCGGGTACTACCCCGGCTACATGGACCGATTCTTTGCCGAGCACGGCATCCTCATCGAGCTTGGCGAGGATGACTTGGAGCTGCTAGAGCGCCACACCTGCGATTTTGCGAGTATTTCATACTACCAGTCGAGCGTGTGCTCCACGAGCGAGACGGCCGAGCACACCGCGGGCAACCTCGTGTGCACCGTCAAGAACCCGTATCTGCAGGCCACCGAGTGGGGCTGGCAGATCGACCCCGTGGGCCTGCGCACGGCGCTCAACAAGCTCTACGACCGTGTGCGCAAGCCGATTTTCATTTCCGAGAACGGCATGGGCGCCCGCGATGTGCTTGAGCGTGACGGCGGCGGCAAGCCCGTGGTACACGACCCGTACCGCGTCGATTACCTGGCACGTCACTTTGAGCAGATCGACGAGGCGGTCGCCGACGGCGTAGACGTGATCGGCTACATCATGTGGGGCGTCATCGATATCGTGAGCGCCGGCAGCTGTGAGATGGAGAAGCGCTACGGCGTGGTGTACGTGGATGCCGACAACCACGGCAACGGGTCCTTCGAGCGCATCAAGAAGGACAGCTTCGCCTGGTACCGCGACTTCATCCGCGCGCGACATGAGGGCACAACGCGCTAGCGAACGGGCCCCTTTTGCCCGACCTCCTTAAAGCGGGTCGCCCGGGCACGTGTTTTCTGAACCGCCTCCCATTTCTTGGACACGAGAAATGGGAGGCGTCTTCATGACGTGCGACCTGAGGGCACAATACGGCGAGGTGCTGAAGAGGAGGGGCTGCGGAGCCGTTCGCCGATGGCCACGGCCATACGAGCATCGCGGGCCTCCTTGGGGCGCCGATGCGAACGGTGAAGGGCTGGTTGCGCATATGGCGCGCCGGCGCTCCATGGGAGAAGATGGCCGCCCCCCTACGCCAGCGGCTCAATCTTCTCCATGCCGCCCATATACGGACGCAGCACCTCGGGAATGGTGATGGAGCCGTCCGCATTCTGGTAGTTCTCCATGATGGCAGCCATCGTGCGGCCGGTGGGCAGGCCGGACCCATTGAGGGTGTGCACGAAGCGCGTGCCCTTGAAGTTCTCGGGGTCGCGGTACTTGATGTTGGCACGGCGGGCCTGGAAGTCGCCGCAGTTGGAGCAGGAGGAGATCTCCTTGTAAGCGTTGTAGCTCGGCAGCCAGACCTCGATGTCGTACGTCTGGCGGGCGGAGAAGCCCAGGTCACCGGTGCACAGGCTGATCACGCGATAGGGCAGGCCGAGCTGCTGCAGGAGGTACTCGGCCTCGGCCACCATGCTCTCGAGCTCGTCGTCGGACTCCTCGGGACGGGCGAACTTGACCATCTCGACCTTGGTGAACTGGTGCTGGCGAATGATGCCGCGCGTGTCGCGACCGGCGGAACCGGCCTCCTCGCGGAAGCACGGGGTGCCGGCGGTATAGCGCAGCGGCAGCTGGGAGGCATCGAGCACCTCGCCGGCGTGAAGATTGGTGAGCGCGACCTCAGCGGTGGGGATCAAGAACTGGTCCTCGCCAGTGTGGTAGGCGTCGTCCTCGAACTTGGGCAGCTGGCCCGTGCCGTACATGATCTCGCGATTGACGATCACCGGCGGGATGAACTCCTTGAAGCCACGGGCGATGTGGGTGTTGAGGAAGAAGCACTGCAGCGCGCGGTCGAGCGTCGCGCCGGCACCGGAGAGCACGGTGAAGCGGGCGCCGGAGAGCTTCGCGCCGCGGTCGAAATCGAGGATACCGGTCTCGGTGCCCAGATCCCAGTGGGCCTTCGGGTCGAATCCCTCGGCGGCGAAGTCGCGGGGCTCGCCCACGCGACGGCGCTCGGGGTTCTCGTTCTCGTCCTTGCCCACGGGGGTCGCCTCGCAGGGAATGTTGGGGATGCGGGCCATGAAGTCGGAGACCTCGGCGTCGAGCTCCGAGCGGCGGGCGGCGAGACCCTCGATCTGCTCGTTGACCTGGCGTACGGCCTCCTTGGCGGCCTCGGCCTCCTCGCGCTTGCCCTCTTTCATGAGCATGCCGATCTTCTTGGATTCGGCGTTGCGGGTCGCCTGCAGGTCCTCGACCTGCGAGATGACGGAGCGGCGCTCCTCATCGAGCGCGAAGAAGCGGTCGCGGTCCCAGCTGCCCTGGCGGTTCGCCATGGCGACGTCGAGCACCTCGGGGTTCTCGCGTACAAACTTGATGTCGAGCATGATTCCTCCGTACTTCTCTCTCGTAAAGCCGTTACCGCAGCCCGGGAATCTGGACCGCAGCACGGCGATTCATCGCAGGGAAACGCGATGTGATGCATGTTGATGCATTGCAAGTATATACTGGTGCCCGTTATAACGACAGGCGACCCAGCCAAGAAAGCAGGACGTAACCATGGATGAACTGTTCAATTTTCTCTTTGGCACCCGCACGGGTGTTGCGGTCCTGTTCTTTGCCGGCGTGCTGATTTTCGCCATCGTCGCCTTCGTGCTCGAGAAGCGTACCCACAAGCTCTATGTCGACCGTGGACCCAAGCCCGACGACGAAGACAGCCAGTTCTAGCCCTCGATCACGTCGATGGCGCGGATGAAGGCGGAGCGCATACCCGCCGCCTCGAGCTCCGCCACGCCCTTGATGGTCGTGCCGCCGGGCGAGCAGACCGCGTCCTTCATGGCACCGGGGTGCATGCCAGTCGCCAGCTGCAGCTTCGCCGTTCCGGCAACCATCTGGCTCACCATCTCATAGGCGGTCGCGCGGGGAATCCCATGCTTCACGGCGGCGTCCGCCAGCGACTCGATCACCATGGCGATGAACGCGGGCGAGCAACCGCCCACCGTGCCGGCAACGGAAAGCAGGAGCGTCTCGACCTCGATGGGCGAGCCGAGCAGGCCGAGCAGGGCGAACACGAGCCCGTGCTCATCGGCAGTCAACGTCGAAGCCTTCTCGCAGGCGATCACGCCCTCGTTGATGGCCACGGGCGTGTTGGGAACCGTGGACAGGTGGTGGGTGCCGGGGATCACGCGGTCGTAGTCCTCGCACTTCCAGCCCGCGGCGACGGATAGGATCGCCTTACCCGCAAGCATCTCGGAAAGCGGGGCGAGCACGGTCTCAATCATGTAGGGCTTCACCGCAACGACCACCACGTCGGAGGCCTCGACAACCTGCTGCGCCGTCTCGCAGGCACGCATCCCGCGCTGCTCGCAGCGGGGCACCAGCGCCTCGTAGCGGCCGGCGCAGGCGCACATGTTGCCCGCCGGAACCGCGCCACTCGCGATCCAGCCGTCCGCCATGGCGCTCGCCATGTTTCCGAATCCGATGAAGCCAATCCTCGCATCGTTCACGTTCATGCCGAAAACCAATCTTGTCGTGCGCTCTTCGCGCGAGCCCGCACTCGCATGGGGCCGTCCATACACATATGCAGATATCTTACTCGCACGCCCCAGCAAGGTGCGTTCACGCTAGGATTGTGAACGCGAGGTGTCAGAAAAGGGGAATGCATGGAGGAGCACAGCTTGGCGCGCGCCAAGGCAACAGGCGGAGTCGGTTCGGATAGCGCGGATGGCGCCACATCGAGCCCCGAAGGGCGCATCGCCCTGTTCGACAACCTCAAAGGACTCCTCATCATCCTCGTCGTGCTCGGCCACATCGCCCATCCCGTGCACAACACCAATCCGGTCCTCAGCTTCGCCTTCGACGTTGTCTACCTCTTCCACATGCCGCTCTTCGTGCTGATGTCCGGCCTGTTCGCAAAGAGCGCATATCGCAACGGCAAACTCAAGATCAATCGCATCATCTCGTTTATCGCCCTGGGCTTTGCCTACCAACTCGCCCTCGCACTCATAAACGGGGCAAAACTCACGCCGCTGCGCATCTGCGCGTTCACCTCGGCGCCGTGGTACCTCATCTCCATGGGCTGCTGGTATGCGATGACACCCGTGCTCGCCCGCCTTGGGACGGTGCGCGGTATGGTGGCCTCGATTGCGATCTCCCTGCTTTCGGGCCTGGTGGACACCTCGAGCGGCTTTCTTGCCATCGGGCGCACGTGCGCTTTCCTGCCGTGCTTCGCCCTCGGTTACTACCTGCGCCCCGCAACCGTCGCGAGCCTGCATGGACGCAACATACCATGGCCCGCCCTCTGCCTCGCGGGAATCGTGGTGGCAATGCGCCTCATCGACACGGATTCATACAGCTGGTTCTTCCCGATGGTCTATGGAGACAACCCATATGCAAACGGGCTTTTTGAGGGAATCGCCCAAAGGCTCACCGCCTTCTTGATGGGTGCCCTCATGTCACTGGCCGTTCTCAAACTCGCGCCCACCGCCACAGGTTGGCTCACCACCCTCGGCAGGCGCACGCTCCAAGTCTACGTACTCCATCGCCTCGCCCGGGCATGGCTGACCTTCCATACGCCCCTGTACGAGTTCGCATGGATGGACGACCCGTTCGCCGGCGCCGCCGTGATCGTGGTCCTCACCGCCGCCACCGTCGCGCTGTGCGCGGCACCGCAGCTGGAGCGGCCGTTCGCGAGGCTCCTCTCGATCCGCTGGATTCGCGGCGAATAAACCGCCCGACGCCCCCGAGGACCCAGCACCACATGGGGAAGTCCCGATCGGCGCATCGCGGAAATCCGACATGAAAAAGGGGTGCCCGCAAACCGCGCGGACGCCCCGAACCGAACCGCCCCGGTGCACCTTAATGCACCGGGGCGGATGTACGGCGGGAATATGGCCTTAGTGCCAGGTATCGTGCTCCTTCTTGACCTTACGTGCGAAGAAGAGGATCGTGAGCGCCTCGAGCACGCCCACAACGAGCAGCACGGCATTCGGAGCGTCGATCTTAACAAAGCCCTGCCACGACCAGAACAGCACCGCAACGGCGCTCACCGCCAGTGAGCCAAAGGCCGTGACAATCGACGTGCCGCTGCGCGACGGCACGTTGGACGCGCGCATGCCCATCAAGCCCATCACCACAAAGCACAGACCCGAGACGCCGGACACGCCCATGTACAGCGGCGCGGCGTCGGTCCCCGAGATCGCCGTCCCGCCGAACAGGCCGGCGCCGGCGACCGCCAGGCCGAATGTCCACATGGCGAGTCCCGTGATGGCCGCCACGATGGCCACAAGCTTCAACATCTTTCGCGAGCTGCTCATCGCTTCCCCTCTCTCTTCAGGCGAAAGGGCCGCATCGTCAGCCCCCTCTTGCAATCATGATGGCTTATACCCAGTTTACCTGCATGCGGGTATAATGCGCCTGCCCCTTTGCGCGCCGTGCACGCACGCGCATCCTAACCCCGCGGCTCCACCGGGGGCACGGGAGGCGCTGCGGGCACCGGGGCCGAGTCGTTCGCCTGACTCGCCGCCAGCATCTGCTCGAACATGCCCGCGCTCTGCGTGAAATCGGTGGGCAGCACCACGGTGCTGGCGCGACCGCTCTTGGCGAACTCATTCATCATCTCGGTCCACTGCGTGAACATGAAGAGCTGGTTGGCCTCATCGTTGCCCACGCCCGTCTCCTGGATGGTCTCGAGCGAGTCCTTGATGCCGATGGCAATGGCCTTGCGCTGGTTGGCGATGCCCTCGCCGGCCTTCTCCATGGCCTCCGCCTCCGCCTTGGCCTCGGTGACGCGGCGGATGCGGTCGGCCTCGGCGAGGTCCTGCGCCGCGGCCTTGGTGCGCTGCGCGGCGTTGATCTGGTTCATGGAATCCTCGACCTCGGCGGGCAGCGCGATCTTGGTGATGAGCGTGCTCACCAGGGTGAAGCCGTAGGCGTCCATCTGCTCGGACACGGTGGCGTTCACGTCCTTGGCGATGTCGTCCTTCTTGGCGAAGACCTCGTCGAGCGTGTAGACGGGGATGGAGGAGCGCAGGGCGTCGGTGATGAAGTCGCGCATCTGGGCGACGGGCTGCTGGAGCATGTAGTAGCTCTTGTACACGCCGGATTCGCTTGGCTGCGTGCCCATCTCGTAGCTCACGTGGTACTGCGCCGAGACCTCGAGCCCGATGGTGACGTTGTCCTCAGTCTTGACGTCGATGTCGAAGCCGTTCTTCATCGTGCGCAGAGAGACCGTCGCCGCCTTGCGGTCGACGAAGGGGATCTTGGCATGGAAGCCCGCGGGCACGATACGATGGAACTTGCCCAGGCGCTCGATGATGACGGCGTGCTGCTGCTTGACCACGAAGAACAGATTGCCGGTGACGACGCCGACGATTAAAAAGATCACCAGCAAGCCGACGAGACCGCCGAGAAAGTCGAAAATGAAGAACATGTCCGATCCTTAGAACGAAGGGTTCGTTGGGAGCATAATACCCGCTCGCCGTTCACCCCGTTCCCACATACCGCCTGTTTCCCGCGAACGGCGGGAGAGCGGCCCCCGCGGCGGCGGGCGGTATACTGGGCCAGCCGGGGGTCACTCGCCGCACCGCGCCCGCACCATCGAGGCTCGACGGCGGCACCGCCCCACGGCGCCCCGCACGCATATGAGGGAGGGCCCATGGCACGACGCAGCAAGCACGACACCCAGGTCGACCCGTTCAACGCCGGCGAACCCACCCTCCCGTGGGATGAGCCCGACGCGCCCGATCTGCTCGCAGACCGTCACCATGCCGAGGATTGCGCGTTTGGAGAAGAGCCCTACACCAGCCCCACCAAGATGCGTGACAACTACAGCGCTCCAGATTCCGACGCGCCCAAAAAGCCGAGCGGCGATGGGCTAACCCCACGCCAGCGCAAACAGGCCGCCCGGGCAAAGGCAAAAAGCGAGCGCCGCGCCGCAAAGGCAGCCCCCAAGGACACGACGAAGCCGCGCCGCGGCAAGCGATCGGTCTTTAGCCTGATCATCATCCTCATTGCTCTGGTCAATATCGTGCCATCCCTGTTCAGCACGGCATTTGACCTCGTTAGAGACATCACGGCACCGTTGGCGTCCCTCTTTGAACCCGAGCCCGAGATCGATTTCGACTCGGACCCCATTGGCCCGGATGCGCCGCAAGATGGCGACAGCTCCGGCGATGCGTCCGGCTACGAGCTCGATGAGCAGGAATGCATCGCCCTCGTAGACGAATACCTAAGTGCCGAGCTCGTCAGCGACCACACACGCGACCTGCTAGTGAAAACACTCAACGCAGATTGCGATAGCGCCCTCCTCGGCACCTGTGAAGAGCTTGGCATCGATGCCCAAGCGTGGGCGGACTGGGAGATGAGCCATCTCTCGTATACGATCGACTCCTGCTTTGTGTATACCGAGGACAACACCGCCACGGTCTATGTGAGCTACACGACGGCCGGCGGCATTTTTGAGCTCCAGGATATTTACGATGAAATCGACCGCTACCTCAAGGACATTGACGCCTGGGACGAAGAATGGAACCTCCGCCCACTGAGCGATGCAGAGAAAACTAAGGTCGGAGACATGTTCACCGAGGGAATGGCGGACATCGACGCCGAGCAGGAGACGTTCTTTGGGAGCGAGCTCGCCCGAAAAGACGGCGAATGGGCCATCAACGAAGACGCCATGACCGAGACGATGAGCATGGTCCTCGGCGTCTGGTAAAACCGCAACGGCCCCGTCGCCGGGACCGATATCGCGCTGGTAGGGGCGGTGGGACTCCGCGTGCGGCTCCGCCGCCCGCGCCCCGCTTCGGGCCCGGCGGCCCTCGCGAGCTCCGCTGGAAAACGGCGCGGCCGTTTCCTCAGCTCCGCGCCCTCTCGGGTTCGAGTCCCCGCAATGCGCCCAAAACCACAACGGCCCCGTCGCCGGGACCGATATCGCGCTGGTAGGGGCGGTGGGACTCGAACCCACAATCCCGAAGGCCGAAGATTTTAAGTCTCCTGCGTATGCCAATTCCGCCACGCCCCCATGCCGAGAAAGTGTACCACGGTGCGCCGCGCACGGGCATGTACTTGGTTTCCCCTCACGCACAAACAACGATGCCGTTAACCGCCCCGCTCACCGGTTCGGAAAAATAACACCCTATCAGGGGACATCCTGAAGGGGACAAACAAGCCGCACGGACAGGAGGGCTTGTGAATAAGATCGGGAGCGAGACGCTGCACGGAAGCGTCTCTAGTTTTATCCGCTCAAAGATCTACGACAAAGAGCTTGCCGCAGGGGACAAAATACCATCTGAGCACCGGCCACACTTTCGTAGGCGTGGCCCGTCAGACCACCGAGGTCGGCATCGCCCTGGGGCAAAATCCGTTCTAAAAAGTTCTTGAACCGCAAAAGCACTTTCGCTAGTATGTAAATCCATGCGGGCGTGGCGGAATTGGCAGACGCGTATGGTTCAGGTCCATATGGGGGCAACCCCGTGAAGGTTCAAGTCCTTTCGCCCGCACCATAAGATTTGTGAGCCCCAGCGATGGGGCTTTTTCATGTCCAGGCACCACGCATGGACTTGAACCCATTAGGGTCGCGAGGCGTTAAGCGAACAGGCCCTTTGGCCTGTTCGTAGCCGAGCGTGTGAGGGCCGGAAGGCCCGAAGCCGCGAACGCCAAAGGCGGGCGCAAGTCCTTTCGCCCGCACCATAAGATTTGTGAGCCCCAGCGATGGGGCTTTTTCATGTCCAGGCACCACAGGATGAAAAAGCCGTCCAGGAGCCTGTCCGGAGGTGTTCCGCCGGCGCTACAAAGCGCTGAGCGTCGGCATCCAGCCAATCACGGGGGCCTCGCCCGCCATTGCCTCACACATCGTTGCCGCGGAACCCGCAAGCAGGCTGTTCTCGCTCACCGTCAGGCGGTCGTAACCACCCGAGCGCATAAGCTCGCGCATAACGACCGCTCCCGCTAGAATAACCGGAGCGCGCTTTGCCTGAATTCCCGGCAATGCGGCAATTTCCTCGATCCCCATGGCTCGCATCTTGGCAATTGCGTTCTCCACCTGGTATATCGTCAACTCACGCAAGTGCACGAAGTGCGAATCGTATACGGCCAGCTCGTGAACCATCGCCACGAGCGACGTTACCGTACCGCCAACCGCGATGAGGCGGTCAGGTCGCTCGTCCAGCACCCGCCAATAAGCATCGAACTGGGGTCGCATCCACGCGACCGCGGCGTCAAGCTCCTCACCACGAGGCGGCAAAGCAGAGAAAAAGCGCTCCGTCACCCGACGGCACCCAATATCGAGCGAACGGGTGCACTCGAGTGCAAAAGCGTCGCCCTCAGAGCTGGGCGCATATGTCCCAACCACGATTTCGGTCGAGCCGCCGCCCGAATCTGCCACGGCGATACGCTCGCCGGGGAAATCGTGCGCAACACCGTAAAACGTCAGGCGCGCCTCGACTTCGCCCGGAATGACCTGCGGCTCAAGGCCAAGGTCGCCCAACTGTTCGAGCAGCGCGTCCCCGTTCGACACATCGCGGGCGGCGCTCGTGAGCGTCGTGCACACCCGAGACGCTCCATACGAGCGGGTCTCATCGACGAACTCCCGGCATGCGTCCATCACGCGCTCGATAGCGGCTGCAGAAAACACTCCCCGCGCATCCACGCCCTCGCCCAAATCGGTAATGACCGTGTGCTTGCGGGATTCGACGATCGCCCCATCGCGCATGGTCGCACACAACAGACGCGACGATACCGTTCCCAAGTCGATGGCAGCGAGCTTTACCATGGACACTCCTATTCCCCCGTTGAGACAACCGCCATACCGTTGACGCCATCAAAGAAGAAGATCACGTCAAGCACCTTCCAGTACCAGGCGGAATTCTCGAGAACCGCCTGTTCGGCGGCCTCCACTTCCGCCGACGTCTTGGGGTTGTCCGTGGACTTGGAGGAGCCATTGTCAGCAGATGAGGCGTCCTTACTGGCCGCATCGGCCCCCTTGATCGTGTCCTTCTCCTGCTTGGATGCGGCGCCATTGGCGTTTGCGGGATCCTCCTCGGAAGCACCGTCCGCGCCAGAGGCACCACCCGAGGCCTCCCCATCCTCGCCCTGCGCGCTGGTATCGACCACAACCGGGTCGCCGTTCTCGTCCAGACCCTCAACTGTGATGGTCTTCTCGCCGGGCATGACCATGCCATAATCCCTGCGCGCCGCGTCCTCAACGCCCTCCTGCGAGAGCAGGGACTCGACCTCTTCTCCTAACGAATCGTTATAGGTTTCGCGAATAGCCTTCTGCTCTTGCAAAATCGCCTCGGTGCGATGGGCGATGTAAAAGTCGCGCTCGGGCATGTACACGCCCACGCCCACGATTGCGGCGATGATCAGATAGAACAGGTGACGGCTCGGGCCCGTGGTGAAATCGTACAGCCATCGAACCGCCCGGTTGTCCGTTGCGTACTTCATGGCAGCGCGTTGAGACGCCTGCGAATTTTGGGGCGCATTTCCGCGACCCCTGCGACCGGTGCCTACCCGCGCTCCGCCAGCAGGCCCTCCCCCCGACGACGAGCGAAAGCCCGCGCGGTCGGAACTGCGGGAGCCCTGCTTGCGAGCATCGCGGCGCTCTTTTTTCTCACGTGCTGCGACCTCGCTCCCCCGTGCCGAACGCCGGGTGGGCTTTGCCGTCGCCGCCCCCTCGTCGCCTGCGGAGCCCGGCTTGCCGTTCATGTGCCCCGGAGCCGACGCGCGCTTGGCCGCGACTCGTGCCTCGGCGGCATGCACCGCTGCGGCCTGACGGGCAGCAGAAAGGTCTCCGGTCTTGCCGGGATCGATTCCGCGAGAGATACGTGCAGTTGTATTCGAAGTAGATGCCATATGCGCCTTGTGCGGTTGAGGGTGTATGTGCGCTTTGCTTCCCTCATTATGGCACGCGGGGCGAATGCAGATGTGCAGGCTTTGCGAGCTACGTATAGAGCGCGAGCTCCATGAGGGCAAAAAGCGTCTCACATGACCCATCGCCCCGTTTCATCGCGTCGAGCATCGCCTGCCAGGCGAAGTCCACCACCGCATCCATTTGAACGCAATCGCGAGCCCGGCTGGTGATAGCCGCGTCCCTCTCGAATGCGTGCCTGACCGTCTCGTGCAGGTCCCCCAGACATGCTCGCTCCGCCTCCATGGTCCGCTGACGCGTCCTGCCGTCGAGCGCCCCCATGTCGCGGAGCCACGCGGTGCGGAACCCCTCGAGCGAGCTGGACAGGGCATTCGAAAGGCGACGGCAGTAGTCCAGCGCGGTCTCGGCATCGCGCGTGCACGTCTCGAGCTCCGCCGCTTCGATCGCCTCGCGCCAAAAACGCTGCAGCACCTCCGTTCGCAGCTCGGCGACGTCGGGCACATGGTTGTATATCGTGCCGGTCGCCACGCCGCAAGCCTCTGCGATGGCGCGCACGCTGAGCGACGCCAGCCCCGATTCGCGCGCCATGCCAAACGCGACCTCGATAATACGATTGCGTGAAATCGCCTTCTTGCTGCTCATGGCCCCGCCTTCCCTTCTGAACAGAAGCGTGGAACGTTCAGGGTCTTTACCAGCAAGCCAGCCCCCGACTTGTTTCCACAGTGTCATGCTCCTAATATGAACGCCGTTCATATGAACATCGTTCATATTATACACCGCCTCGCGGGGTCATAGCGACGCCGCCTGAAAGGAGCTTTCATGTCCCCCATGCTCATGTTCGCCAGCCTTGCCATCACTGGCGCTCTCATCTTGTATACCATCGGCGTGTTCAAGGAGCGTGCTGACGGTCGCCTGCGCGGGATCCACCTCGCCTTCTTCTGGTGCGGCCTTGCGTGCGACACCACCGGCACCACGCTCATGAGCATCATTGCGCGCGAAAGCGCCGCCACTGCGCCCGCCATCCACGGCATAACCGGACTCGCCGCCATCGTCCTCATGCTCTTCCATGCCATCTGGGCAACGGTCGTCTACGTGCAGGGCAGAGGCCATAACGCCAGTGCCCTCAAGCGTGAGCAGACGTTTCACCGCCTGAGTGCCGCCGTGTGGATCGCCTGGCTCGTCCCCTACGTCATCGGCCTGCTTGTGGGCATCCCTTTCATCAAGCTTGGCACAACGCCCTCGGTCATCCTGAGCGTGCTCGTCGCCGGCGTTGCCGCTTGCCTCGTATTTCGTCCTCATTCGTCGCGCGCGTAACCGCGGACGAACCATCTAAGGAGGCCCCATGAACCTATTCACCGTCCGCAAGCACACGCTGCTACTCATCGCGAGCATCGTCTGGCTTGCCGCGGGCATCAACATCGCCCGCATAGGCTTCGAAGCCTACGCCAACAACCACGTGACCCCGATCAACATCTTGCTTTCCGCCGCGGTGGGCGCCGTCTTCTGGCTTTTCGTGTTCGGGAAGCTCGTGGTCAAGCACACGGCGCGCATTGCCTCGTACGAAGAGGAGCGCCACTTCTTCCTCAAGTTCTTCGATGTCCCGGCATTCCTCATCATGGCGGTCATGATGACGGGAGGCATCTCGATCAGGGCATTCGGCCTTGCGCCCGAAGTCTTCATCGCCGTCTTCTATACCGGACTCGGACTGGCGCTCACGCTTGCCGGCCTCCGCTTTGGATGGATGTGGATGAGCGCCCGATCTAACCCCGCTTGGAGTGATCCCACAGCTCGTTGAGCTCGTCCGTCGTGAGGCCCTCAATTGGCATTCCTTTGCGATACGCCGCGCCCTCCATGGATTCCCAACGCGCACGAAACTTCGCGGTGCTCGCGCGCAACGCACTCTCCGCGTCGATGCCCTCTTTGCGGGCGACGTTGACGAGGGCGAAGAGCATGTCCCCGAACTCCATGGCGCGCGCTTCGCTGCGCGGATCCTCGGCCTCGAACTCGGCGCGCTCCTCGGCGACCTTTGCCCACACGTCCTCGACGGTCTCCCATTCGAACCCGACGGCAGCCGCCTTGCGCGAGACCTTTTGCGCCTCCATCAGGGCGGGAAGAGCCCTCGGCACCCCATCGAGCAAACCTTGCGGCATCTGGCCTTGGGCAACGGCGGCCGAATCCTTGTCGCTCTTCTCGGAAAGCTTTACGCTATCCCAGATCTCGAGCACTTCGCGGGCGTCCTTGGCTGCGCCGGTGTCATCGCCGAACACGTGGGGATGGCGGCGAATCAGCTTTCGATTGATGTCGCGCGCAACGTCCGTCATGGTGAAGGCACCAGCATCCGCCGCGATCTGCGCGTGCAGAACCACCTGCATGAGCACATCGCCAAGCTCCTCGCGCAGATGGACCTCGTCATTTTGTTCGATGCAGTCGACGGCCTCATAGGCTTCCTCGATCATGTTCTTGGCAATGCTCTCGTGGGTCTGCTCGCGATCCCACGGGCAGCCGTCCGGCTGACGCAGGCGCCAGATAGTCTCGACCAGACTCTGCATGCTCTCCGCCGCATCTGCAAGCGTGGACGTATCACGCGTGAGGGCCGCCAAACTCGATGAGTCCGTCTCTTTCCATTCGGCCATGGCCTTCTCCTCATTTCCGCTCGAAGTGCTGTTTTTACAACAGTACGTGGTCGAAAGCCTGATCCAGCGGTTTTTCGCTGTCGTAGGTGCCGCAGCTGTTCGTTCCGTCTTTGGGGATCGACACGCTGCCAGGGTTGAATAACCACAGCCCGGAGTGTTCACTACTCGGGCCGTTCACTTTGACGTGCGTGTGCCCGTACAGCAGCGCGGAGCCCTGAGGAAGGCACGGGACACGATCGACGCTGTTGTGCATGCCCGCGCCGAACACGTGACCGTGCGTGCAGAACAGCGTGCGGCCCTGCGGGTCAATCAGCGTGGCGCTGTCCGCCATACAGGGGAAGTCGAGCACCATCTGGTCGACCTCTGCCTCGCAGTTACCCCGCACCGCGACCAAGCGGCCGGACGAAGCAAGCTCGTTGAGCAGCGCGATCACGCGCTTGGGCGCATAATCGCGCGGAAGGTCGTTGCGGGGGCCATGGTAAAGCAGGTCGCCAAGAAGCACTACGCGATCGGGGCGCTCGTGGTCAATTACGCTCATAAGGCGCTCTGCCCAATAGGCGGAGCCGTGAATATCCGATGCAATGATGAGCTTCATACCGATCCCCCATCTTTTCGTTCTTCCATGCCGACTTCAAAGACTCCTCGACGCGGCGGCAGACACCGACCCCGCAGGCATTCGGACATGCGGCGCGCTCGATTAACTAGTGTATCGTAGCCCCGCGGCGCAAAATCGGCTGCGCATGCCGCGAATTGACCGTTTTTGTAACGAATCTCTCGCACGGCCAAGTAGACGGGGTTCTCAGACCCCGCTCACCTGGGGTTTTACCGCTCGAAAATGCGCTCTACTCAGCCTGTTGCGAAACTCGTTACAAAATCGGTCGATTCGTGGCACAGGCTTACCGCGCGGACAAAATGGCGGCTTCGACCACCTCGTGCAGCGGGACCCCACACGTACGCGCCAAGGCGGCACAGTCCTCGTATTCAGGCTTAACGCGCTTCTTGCCGTCTGGGAGCGTCGCGCGCTTGACCGTAACGGGCCCAAAGGGGGTCTGGACCGTCGCGCGCTCACGCGCGAGAACCGTGCGCTCACATTCGATGCGCCTAATGCCCAGAGTGGGAGCTTCGGCGAAGATGATAGATTCCAGCACTGGGACCTCGCTGGGTTGACACAGCACCTGTAACTGATAAGCGGGGCGGCCCTTCTTCGAGAAAATGGGCAGCCAGTGCACCTCTCGCGCTCCGGCACGGGCGAGCTCGGAGGCTGCATACGCCATCTGCTCCGGAGTCGCATCGTCGATATCGCACTCGAGCTTGACGATCCTCGTCGGCGCCTCGAGCTCGGCGGCGTGCGTCCAAACCCCTTCCGAATCCACCGAGGCTTGCAGCCCTGAGCCGCGCTCCCCCTCTATGAGCACCGCGCGCAGAACCGAAGGCCTGCTGTACGTGCGTTTTCCCGCGCCAAGGCCGACGGCGCGAACGGTATACCGCGCGGGCAAATCGAAGACAGGATCGAGGGCGGCAACGAGGGCGGCACCCGTTGGTGTGACGAGCTCGCCCTCCACCTCGCACGGAGCGAGCGGCAAGCCGTGCGCGGCGCAAATGTTGAGGGTCGCGGGGACAGGCACCGGGATGACCCCGTGCTGGCAGCGGACCGTTCCGTGGCCCTCAACGAGAACGGGTACGCAGACGCGGCCGATGCCGAGATAATCGACAAGCACCGACGCCGCAACGACGTCCACGATCGAATCGACGGCGCCGACTTCATGGAAATGCACCTGGTCAGCGGGAACGCCGTGCGCCTTGGCCTCTGCATCGGCCAAAATCGCGAACGTCCGCTGCGCCAACTCACGCGCCCCGGGCTCCATGTGCGCGGACTCGATGATCGCGTTGATCTCCGCAAGGCCCCGGTGCTCGTGGGCGTGCTCGTGGGCGTGCTCGTGGGCGTGCTCGTGGGCGTGCTCGAGGAGCGCATGTTCACACGCACCGTGTACGGCGTGCGCATGGCCGTGCAGATATTCCATGTCGTGATCGTGATTCTCATGCGCCTCGTCGAGGATCACATTGAAATCAAGGCACGACAAGCCCGCCTTCACCACGCGCGTCACCGCGATGTCGAATCCCTCCACATGTAGGCTCTCCAGGGCGGCCGTCACGACCGCCTCCGCCTCCGCGCGGTCCGGAGCCGCATCGAGCAGCGCCGCCACGAGCATATCGCCCGCAATACCCGCCTGGCAATCGAGCCACAGCGCGGCACTCGAGTCGCCCACGCGGAGCTCGCCGTCGTCTCTTCCCTCGCACTTCATATGCATCACGCCTCCCCGCTCGAAAGATGGTTGATTAAAGACGCCTGGTAGGCAGCACCAAAACCGTTATCGATGTTGACCACCGAGACGCCGCTCGCGCAGCTGTTCACCATGGCAAGCAGGGCGGTGACGCCACCGAGATTCGCCCCGTAACCCACGCTCGTGGGAACCGCGATGACCGGGCAGCTCGCCAACCCAGCAACCACGCTGGGCAGCGCTCCCTCCATACCGGCGATCGCGATGATTACCTGCGCGCCGGAGATATCCTCACCGTGCGAGAGGAGCCTATGAATCCCAGCAACGCCCGCATCGTGCACCACGCGTACGCGGTTTCCCAAAAACCGCGCAGTCAGCGCGGCCTCCTCTGCAACTGGAATGTCGCTTGTGCCGGCGGTGATGATGAGGACCTCCCCGTTCCCGTTGGGTTCGGGCAGCTCGCCCACCACACCGGCACGAGCGCCTTGGTGATACGAAAAGCCGCATCCAAGACTGAACTGCGCCCCGAAACTTGGACGCGATAAATCATAACCGCTAAGCGGCCTC